>NZ_JAVKEA010000160.1:0-85689 GCF_040221695.1 Coleofasciculus sp. E2-BRE-01
AATAGGTGAGGTGAATGGTGGTAGGTGTGAGGTTTTTTCGCCTCCAACAGACAATTCCATCCTGACACCCGACACCCGACACCCGACACCCGACACCCTTGCTCAACCGAGCTTTCACCTTAAGTTGACACCAATGGGCAATGCCATGCCCCTACCAAAGGGTAGAGATCATTAATTTGATTAGGTAGGGACACGATACTATCGTACCCTGATCTAGGGACAAATTTATCCTTGAAACAACGAGAGCCAATTACCGATTAAAACAAAAGGTGCCCAATAATAAGGATGCCGATAATTCGCATTCCCTAAAAAAGCTTTCTGAATCCGCTGTATCGCTTCCGCTTTGCTCATCGGTTCCGTGGAATTGGTTAACTGTTGATAGAGCAATGTAATAAAATCAGTCGTTGATTTATCATTCACTTCCCATAACGTCGCAATCGTACTCCGCGCTCCAGCACGAACCGTTATTCCCGCCAGCCCTAATGTCGCCCGACTATCCCCATTGGCAGTTTGACAAGCACTCAACACTAATAGTTCAATCGGATCAGGTAAACTTTCCTCGCGACTTTTGAGATAGTGACTTAATTCATTCACCTGAATCCGTTTATCCCATGCCAAAATAAAGGTTTCATTGGGATTAGAACTAAATTGTCCGTGGGTGGCAAAGTGAACAATGGAAAAGGGGCGGGCGTTGATTTTAGATTGCAAGGCTTGACTGGTAAATGCATCATTCATCAACTTGACATCTGAGGGAATTTGTGATAATTCTATTTCAACATTGGTGAGAGGAGTAAAGCCTTGATGGGCGGGAAATTCCGATCGCACCTGAGATAGTCCAAAAGCTAGCGTCTGTAAGGGGTACTGGGAGAGAGGTACAGGGGACAGTAATTGGGGTTCTCGATTCAGCGCGATCGCATATTTTTCAATTAGGTACTGATTCCCATCCCAAAGCACCGCCATGGGAACGGTTTGTAAGGCACCATCGAGGACAAAAACGAGGGTATTTATCCCATTCGCTTCAAGCTGGGATTCAAAGGGAGAAACTAACCAATTATAGATCGGTTGAGAGGTATTTTGAATCGCTTTACTATAGCGAGAAGTACGTTGAGGATTAGTGAGTTGAGTGCGGAGTTGATCAACTCTTTCTTCCACCTGACGGGGGGAAAGCTTGACGCGATGGTGTTGTAAGGTTGGCTGGGTTCCAGATTTAGAATGACTGGGATTAATTTTCGATCGCGATGGTGTAGAGACGTTGCATGCAACGTCTCTACACTGGGGTAGTTTGAGAATCACCTCTAACCGATCATCTAAAAGAATCGTATAAATAACCGCTGTATTTGGGGCGTGTTCGTCTACAATTTGGTCAATTAAAGCCGGATCTGATGACGCACAGGCTTCTTGTAAGTAATTCTCTAATTCCGCTAATTGCAGTTGGGCTAAAACCTCTCTGGCTTGGATTAAATTTTGCGGTGCTGGCGTTTCATCTCGCAACAGCAAATCAATCAATTCCCGATAAATCGGCTCAACTTCATCTCGAAAAGAAAAGCGAACATCAGGATTAAGAGTCGCTAAATCTGGGCGAATCGTATTGACAGTATTAACGGCGGCTTGATAAGCGGCGATAGCGCCCAATCCTTCGTCAATGTTTCCCTGGGCTTTCCGTAAGCGCCCCAGTTGCCATTGCCATTGATAAGCAATATCCCACGCCTGAATTGATTGGCTAATTTGAATGGCTTTATGGGTTAACTCCAGGGCATTTTCCAGGTTCTGAGTCGATTCATAGAGTTTACCACTAATCCCCGTCGCATAAGCCTCACTACGCCGATCCTCTAACTCGTGAGATTGTTGGATAATCTGTTTATTTTTGTCAAAGGTTGCGGTTAATAAACCATCCAATCTTGTCCAAATGCTGTGACGATAAATTGTGGGAACCTGTACCTGGTTTTGGCTAACCGTTTGCTGAATTTGGTTTAAAGTAACCAGAAGTTGAGCAAACTTAATTTGGCAATCAATAGCGGTGTGATTAGTGGGTAATGTGGTGATATTGGCTTGAATCTGGGTTAAAGTCGGCAGTTGCGGTACAATTTTTTCCTGCCACCATGTTTGAGCATTTGACCAGTGACGTTGCTTAAGTAACCAGTATTGGGTATTGAATAAAACACTCAGGTGATTTAGCTGAGATTGGAGCGGAATTAGGGGCGAATTAGATAGAGTTATTGCCTGTTGATAATAATCACCAGATTGAGCCACAGCATCCAGAACAGGTTGAATCTTCTGGAGAGAGGGGCGAGTTCGTTCGTATAAACTGCGCTGGTGATGATAAGTATCCTTCGCCCAGTTTCCCAATTGGAAATACGCTTCAGCTATCGCGTCTGTATTATCCAAGCTTTGCGCCAGAATTAAGCTTTCATCTAATAAGTATTTAGATTGCTCTAAGTTAGTTAAAGTATTGAACTGGAAAGATTCTTTTAAAGACAACCAATTTGGATCAGACAGATTAGAATTACCCACAACTCGCACCAATTCTCCCAAACGAGACCAAGCCGTAAATTTAAGCAAAGAATCCGGTTGGCGTTGTAGACGCATAGTTGCCAGAGTTAACGTTTTAAATGCCTCCCGTAACTGTCCTAAACTTTGCAACGCTTGGGCTTGATTAATCAAGCTACCAATACTTCCGGTTTCATCCCCCAAGCGGGTGTAGAGGCGATGTACCTTTTCCCAAGTTTTTAGAGCATCAGCCGCATTACCCAGAGAGAGTTGTAAATGTCCTTGATTATTAAGAACTTGAGCCAAAATCAAAGATTTATCCGGCGAATCAGGAAGAGATTGGAGTTGGTTAAAACTGAGTGCGATCGCGTCTTTCGCCTCTTGCCATTTTCCCAATTCTTGAAAAGCCAAAGCCAGATAACCCAAGACTCTCGCTTGTTGAAGTTGATTCCCTTCATCAGCCAATTGGGATACCGCTTCTTCCCAGAGACTTACCGCCTCTGTAAATTGTCCATTTTGATAATAACCTTGACCTTGTTGAACTAACCCATTGATATCAACAATAGGAGTTTGGCTAAGAATTCGCGGGAGTTCGGTACTCAGTGCCGATTGACGAATCAGATAAGTTTGACCCAAACCAATCAATAGAGTAAAACAGACAGCGATAACCCCATATTTAAAGAATAATTTCAGATGACGCCATAAAAATGGGAATTTAGTCATAATTTATAATAAGAATCATTCACCCTTGTTCGTAGTTGCGCTCGTAATTGCGCTCGTAGTTGCGCTTGTAGTTGCGCTTGTAGTTGCGCTTTAGCGCCAATTCATCGTCACGCTTTCCCCTCCCCCCAATAGCGACAGACCAAGATACAGCTTACCACCAATAAAAGTGGAATTGCGATGGGGAAAGAGAAAGAAGTTAACCCTTCAAGCTACCTGTAGGGGCACGATATTATCGTGCCCTTGATATTATCGTGCTTAAGTCCTAAGTTGCAAAGGTGCGTTACGCTACGCTAACACACCCTACAGATAGATCCTTTGCGTAAGTCCTACGTTTATCTTTCCGACACGTCGGTGCAGGGCGCACGTCGGTGTGCCCCTACGGGACAATCGTCTCATTCGGTACAGGACAAATCGGAGTTTGCCAGGAACTATACAGCGTCGGATTCGGTACTTCCGCCACCAATTCCACCTCTCCGTTTTCCTTAATAATCCATCCTTGCGCTTCAATAATCTGAGTCGCTTTTCTCTCCGTTTGCGGATTATTTTCCTCTGAGTTTACCCGATTGTCCGTCGAACTTATCGGATCACGGAAATCCACCCAACCCTGATTATAACCACCATTATTAATTGGATTAGGCGGTAAACCCCCGCGCCCGGAAATAATAAATTCACTGCTTCCACGCCGTTGACCGACTTGACATCTTGGTTCAATTGGGTCTACAGGTTGTAACTGGGGTAAAGGTTCGAGTTGAGGGCGAGTTTCCGTATTCGTTTCTACTGTCCCATCAATCCCTAATTCAGAACTAGCGATAAAGTCACTCTCTGGAGTACGGCGGTCTTCAAATTGGCGAAACCCTTCAATCAGTAAAGCCGTCGCCGAAATTGTCCCACCTTGACCCGCAAAGGCATTAGCAACGACATCACTATTTTCCGAGAGAATTGCCAAAACAATTCCCCCAGCATTAATCGTAATGTTGCCCCCATTTGCCGTACCAAATGCTTCCGCCGCAATTTCACTATTGAAGCGCATAATAATAGAATCGGTCACATCTAAACGAATATTCCCCCCTTCACTAGCCGTCGTCGTTGCCCGCAAACGTCCTTGATTAGTTAAAAAGATAGAATCAGCCGTAATCTCCAAATCCCCAGACGTGCCAGATCCACTCCCACTCACGGTTAATTGTCCGCCATTTTCCACCGTTAAACGACCTGTATTCAGCGTGATTCCTCTGGCATTTGCCAAACTTCGAGACTCAAAAAATAAGCCACTTCCTGAACCGTTAACGTCTACCGATTCTGAAGCGTTAACCTCTATAATTCCGCCCTGTCCCGAATCAAAGGTTGTCGCAGATATTTGTCCACCGCCTTGGAGAACTAATCGTTCTGTGTCAATCTTCAACTCTCCCGCATTACCGGAACCCGAGGAATCAAAGACTAAAAGGCTAGGGGTTTGACCATTCGGTGACGTACCAACAACTTCTACTGATTCAGACGCATTTACAGTTAATTTTCCCGCTTCACCAGTATTCGCCGTTGTCGCCGAAACCAATCCTCCATCTTGGACAATTAATCGACTCGTATCAATCGTTAATTCTCCTGCATTTCCTCCGGTTTCTGAGGCTAAAGAATCAAACCGTAAACTACTAGGAGTGGTTCCATCAGGGGCTGTACCAATAACTTCCACCGATTCAGACGCATTTACAGCTAGTTTTCCCGCTTCACCAGTATTCGCCGTTGTCGCGGAAACCAATCCTCCATCTTGGACAATTAACCGACTCGTATCAATCGTTAATTCTCCCGCATTTCCTCCCATTTCAGAAGCCGAGGAATCAAATAATAAGCTACTAGCCCTTTGACCATCAGCCGATGTACCAATTACTTGTACGGAATCAGCGTTTACCTCCAACGTTCCAGCTTGACCTTGATCAGTGGTTTTTGCTGATACCACTCCTCCATCCCGAACCAGCAACTGTCCAGTGGTAATGGTTAAATCTCCAGCATTACCTTCATCAGACGTATCAAAAGATACGCTACTTTGAATACCTGCCTCTGAAGTACCGATTACTTCCACTGAATCCGTAGCATTCACGTTCAAATTCCCGGCTCGACCTGAACTAAAAGTGCTAGATGATAGTAATCCCCCATCTTGTATCAGCAATCGCCTCGTATTAATCACCAAATCCCCACCATTACCAGAACCGCCAGTTATCGCCCGTACTTTGCTACCATTCCCGCTAACTCTTGATGTTCCAATTAATTCCACCGACTCAAAGGCGTTGATAATCAAGTTTCCTCCCTGACCTTCACGTTCAGTACCTGTTGATATTGATCCACCATCTTGAACAATCAATCTCCCTGTTTCAATATTCAATTCTCCCGCATTTCCAGAACCGCGAGAAAATGTAAACAAACCTCCAGGTGTTCCATCAGGTCTTGTGTCAATTAATTCCACTGAATCGGAGGCTTTGATTGTGACATTTCCACCCGCTCCACTACTGGTATCTTCAGTAGCCGCAGCAATCTCCGCCCCATCCCGGATAATCAATCGCCTGGTTTCAACAAAAACATCTCCGCCATCCCCATCCAGCAAACTCTGACTATAAAAACCACTGGGACTAAGACGAGGATCTTCTATGTCTGGTGTACCAGACAATTCTATAAATTCAGACGCATTAACTCTCAATGTTCCTGACTGCGCTGAACCACACCGACTAACTGCTCCGCTTCCACAATTAGTCGTTGATAGTATCCCACCATCTCGCAGAATCAACTGTCTCGTATTTACGGTCAAATTTCCAGCATCACCATCCCCCAAAGTTCTGGCTTGCAAACTGGTACTCCTCGGCTGATTGCCACCTGGGGGTATACCTACACCAATTAATTCTACAGATTCGCTGGCGTTAATTGTCAGATTACCGCCTTGACCTGAATCCTCTCCCTTTCTTTGAGTAACCGTAAAGATTCTAGCTCCATTTACGAGGGACAGCGACCTAGTATTAATCTCAATATCACCGCCCTTACCTTGACCTAGAGTTGCGCTAATAATTGAACTATTTACACTAGGGAGAACGATTTCTTCTTGAGCCGTCACGGTAATATTGCCGCCGACACCAAATCCTAAACCATCATCAGGTCGAACCGAAGAATCAACATTGTCTGTAAAGGTAATGTTTTGGTCAGAAATAATCCTGATTTCACCGCCATTTCCGGAAAAACTGCTGGTATCAATCTGACCCATTTCTATATCACCTCTGGAGTCAATAAAAATAGAGCCACTATTTCCCACAAACCTACGTTCAAAATCATCGGTAAAAATTCCTGGCACAGTAATCACTCCCCCCGACAAGGAAAGATTGGGGCGATACTGATTGGTTAAAAGTACCAATCCATCCGCCGCCTGAATATCGATCAAACCAGCAATTCTGATATCCGCACTCGTTCCTGTACCTAAAGCGTCAATCATCGGTGCTGAATCGAAGTCGCCAAAAGGATTAAAATTATCAATGGGTGCAGCATCAGGCGTGCCAAAATCAGTCGTACCCGCACGGATATCTAAAGTTGGTCTTATCGAGCCATTAATCGTGATTTCTGTCCCATCCGATAAGACGATAATATCCCCATTAATTGCATCAGCATTTGCCTCCACACCTTCTATGGCAACATTCCCGGAAATCGTGACACTCCCCCCAGCCAAAATATGCAAAGAGGGACCTGTGTAATCATTGAAACTCACATCCCCACTAGCTCGAATTACTGGGTCATAAGGACTTGACAAATTCCCTAAACTACTATCTAATTGTTCAATCCGAAAATTGCCACCACTCCAGAAGTGAGCATCCGCACTAACCGTATTGCCAGAACGCAGCACCATATCCCCACCGGAAAATAACCCACTATCGGGATGATTCAAGGCAAAAATATCAACCGCTTGATTTCCCTGCACCAAAAGTTGACCCATCGCTGAAGCAATAAACGGACTCGCTACGCTATCCCGCACCTTCAACGTATCCGTCGCGAATAGAGTCAAAATTCCCCCAGCTTGTACCTGATTGCTGAGGTCAAGAGTTCGACCCGCGAGAATCAAATCCCCTCCTACAGCTAAACTACCAGAACTTGCGATCGCGCCTTGATAATTCGAGCCATATTGCAATCCCGGTGTTAGGTTAATCGTCAGTAATGGTGGTGCTTGGGGGTTCGTCGCACTAAACTCTGTCCCATGCTCAAACACCCACTCCTCTGCGGTAGACGCCACAAATGCACCCTGAACATCCAACTGAGCATTTTTACCAAAAACAATCCCATTCGGATTAATCAGAAACAAATTTGCCCTACCATTAACCCCCAAGGTTCCCAAAATATCCGAAACATCAGTCCCCGTCACCCGACTGAGAATATTGTCAATTCCCGTCGGATTAGCGAAATAAACCCGTTGTCCCGCGCCGACATTAAACTCCGAGAAACTGTGGAACAGATTCGCACCTCGAATCGCCCCCCCATCAATCTGATCCGCAGAGAATCCCTGAATGATCACATCCGGCGTCACTACAGAGCGTTCCCCCCCTAGAGTAGAATCTGGGATAACTTGGGCAACGGTAGGAGTTGTCCAATGGGATAGAACCCACGCGATCGCAACGCCTGCGGTGAAATGGATTCCCCGACATGATTGACTTTGCCTGCATCTGACCATGACACCCTGTCTCAGACTCCGTATTTCTACTGATAGTAAAATTAAGCCAGATGGAGAAATGCGATCGCTACCGTAGAATTACGGAAATTTGGCGCTTATGGCACGCTTCAACCCGTCAATGTCTGATAACCACTTACCGCGAACACTGGGTTCACAGAACCTGATTCGTAAATTATTTGTAATATAAATGGCAGCCTTTAATCATCGAAACGTAAACTTCTATGTCATTTGCTTGTGCTTTCCCGTAAAGGTGATTACATTAGAAATTGAAGCCTAAAGGCTTACTAATGACAGAAGTTGAACTGACAAAATCAAATTAGGAGGTATAAAGCCGACTGATAAATTTTATCTCTATTTCCTCATTGACAAGTAACAGCAACGCTCAACAAATTGCTGAGATTTCCTAAAATTGTAAACTAGGGAGATTAAGATCTAAAAACTAAGTTTTTAGTGTCACTCCAGATAGAATTAACTTAAACAGGAAATTATTCAAGCGATCTAATTTTGAGAGTTGCTGTTGCTTTATGGTTTGTCATTTGTCATTCGTCATTCGTCATTCGTCGTACTCGCTTCTCTTCACGCTAGCGCAGTTTTCAACGCAGACTAAATTATAGAACCCTTCTTTTTTGGACTGATACCAGAGTAGGATTTTGACTAATCAAGGCTTAAAACTTTGCACTTCAATGTTCCTTTAATCCTCCTCTACACCGTTATTTGTAAGGGTGGACAGTTTGTGCCGCAAGCCCTACTTATCTGACTCCTTCTGTGGAAGAATGGCTAGGGATGCTCTTGGGGATGGTGCAAGACGGATAATTAGAATGGGTGTAACGGAAAATTGATCATGATTTATTTGGATTCGGCATTAGTCAGTGAAGCGAAAACGGTAGAGAAATGGGGATGGGTCAAGGGAATCACCACCAATCCGACACTACTTGCCAAAAGTGATCTACCCCCAGAAACGACACTGGAACAACTGGCGGCAATTAGTCCGGGAGAACTGTATTATCAACTCATGGCAACCGATTTTCAAGGAATGGTAGCAGAAGGACGAAAAGCGTTTGAGATGATTGGGGAAAAAACAGTGCTGAAAGTTCCGGCTACAGCCGTAGGATTTCAGGTTGTCGCCCATCTATCTCCAGAGATTCCCTGTTCTGTTACCGCCATTTACAGCGCCGCCCAAGCCGCCGTTGCAACAGAAGCTGGAGCCAAATATGCGATCGCCTACGTGAATCGCGCCACTCGTTTACTAGGGGATGGTTTGGCGTTGGTGCAAGAAATTGCAGCTATCCTCCAAGATAGTCCCACGGAAATTCTAGCCGCCAGTCTCAAATCACCAGCAGAAGCGGCGGGGGCTTTAATTGCTGGGGCGGATCATCTAACGCTTCCGTTAGAAATGTTGAATGCGATGACAACTCACAATTTATCCGAGCAAACCATTGATGAATTTGCCCAAAAAGGGCGGGGATTGTCGTAGCAGAGGTGCAGGGGAAGCTGAGGGAGCAGAGACGTTCCGATGAAACATCTTGTGTAGGGGCGGGTTTTACCACTAACGTTTCGTGTTCACCCTGATATAACTAAACCCGCCCCGACCTAACCATTCAATTATCACAAATAATAAATAACAAATGACCAATGACCAATGACCAATGACCAATGACAATCCCCACCATTAACTTTGAATTTCCCCACCTCCTAAAAATTCCAATTGAGCCGCCAAACCAAAATGGTCAGAGGGATACAGCGTAGAGTCATCAGGCGCTGGTTCAGTCAGAATCAGTTGACAATCTTGCACACGCAAATATTGATTGAAAAAAATATAATCCCGTGTTCCCCGCTCATGTCTAAACCTACCGTAGCGCTTCCAGTTACTTATGGCGTAGCGTAGCATCCGCTGCCAGCCGCGCCATAGGGGAGTAGGAGCGGTATACTCTGGTTCATGTCCGTGGTGCGCCCCATACGCTGACGTAAATTGAGATTGCATCAGACTAATTTCCGGAGTACCGGGACTCGCGTTAAAATCACCCACCGCCACCACAGGCATGTCTGGCAGAAATTTACCCAACCAATCCAGGAGTAAACGAATCTGTTTTTCTCGTTCGGGAGAGGAACCGGGCGACCAAAAATAATGCCCATTGCATAAAATCAAGGCTTGACCCTCCACTTCCACTTGCACATACTGCGCTTTGCGCCCCTGACCTTGCA
Organism: Coleofasciculus sp. E2-BRE-01; assembly: GCF_040221695.1. Lineage (NCBI taxonomy): Bacteria > Bacillati > Cyanobacteriota > Cyanophyceae > Coleofasciculales > Coleofasciculaceae > Coleofasciculus > Coleofasciculus sp. E2-BRE-01. The sequence continues at coordinate 10,100 of NZ_JAVKEA010000160.1, forward strand.
GATCCAGTTCCGCCTGCTGTACGAATGGATAACGGCTCAAAATGGCTGCCCCATATTTGGGTTGCGCTTGATTGGGTTTTTGGTACGGTATCAAATAGACGTGGGGCATTTCTAACTGTTCAGCTAACCAAGCACTTGTATCTTCTGGCAACTTGACCTCCTGTAACCCAATCAGATCCGCCTGTTGTGCCTTGAGTCCGGCTGCCAAAAGGTCTCGTCGCTGTTCCCATCTGTCCATTTCAAACAAGATATTTATGGTGACGATTTTGACCACGGGTGAGTTTGCTCCTTTGATTTGTTCCTCTAATCGAGAATAAACCGAACCGAGGGAATCTACCGGGTACAATACAGCTATATCGATAAATAGTTATCAAATATTAAGTTTTGATGTAATCGTAATCCTATTCCAGCAGAGGGGCTGTATGATTGAATCAATCACTGTTTAAATAACGAGCAATATAAGTCTGCTAATCCCCTATCAAAACCATATAAGGTAAAACGTTCAAAACATAAAGGGTCAGCTATGAACACAAAACAACGAATTCTGATCATCGGTGGTGTTGCTGGAGGCGCATCCTGTGCGGCGCGAACTCGCCGTCAGTCGGAGTCGGCTGAGATTATCATCTTTGATCGTGGTTCCTTTGTCTCCTTTGCCAATTGCGGCTTACCTTACTACGTGGGAGATGTAATTACCGACGAGAAAAAACTTCTGGTTGCCAATACACAACTGTTCAAACAGCGCTTTAATATTGAGGTGCGTCTGGAGAATGAAGTTCTGGAAATTGACCGAGACGCTAGAGAAATCTCCGTCAAAGACTTGAACTCTGGACAAGTGTACCGAGAACGCTATGACGCCCTCGTCCTGGCACCAGGCGCTTCTCCCCTGCGTCCACCCTTACCGGGAATTGACCTACCGGGAATTTTTGCCCTACGTACCATTCCTGATAGCCGTCGGATTCGGAACTGGATTGTTGAACATCAGGTGAAGCAAGCGGTTATTGTCGGGGGCGGGTTTATTGGCTTGGAGATGGCGGAGAACTTAGTTAAGCGGGGAATTGCCGTGACCCTACTGGAAATGCTACCGCAAGTCATGCCTCCCCTTGATCCCGAAATGGTGACACCTGTTCACGATCGCTTAATGGCACATGGGGTACAGTTACGCTTAGGCGATGGGGTCACTGGGTTTGAGCAAACCCGTGAGGATACATTAATTGTATCGACAAAATCCGGGGAAAAACATCCAGCCGATTTAGTTATTTTAGGCATTGGCGTGCGTCCCGAAACTCAACTAGCTAAGGATGCTGGATTAGATATTGGCGATCGCGGTGGGATTCGAGTCAACGAACAAATGCGAACCAATGATGACCATATATGGGCGGTGGGTGACGCTGTAGAAGTGCGCGACTGGGTAACGGGGGAATGGATGTTAATCCCCTTAGCCGGTCCAGCCAATCGCCAGGGACGAGTGGCGGCGGATGCGATTTGTGGACGGAATACCACGTTTCGCGGCGTACAAGGAACGACCGTTTGTGGTGTCTTTGGGTTAATTGTGGCGGCGACGGGTGCGAGTGAGAAAACCCTGAAGCGGGTGGGGATGGCGTATGAGAAGGTTTATCTGCATCCGGGTCATCATGTGGGCTATTATCCAGGGGCAAAACCGATTGATATGAAGTTACTGTTTTCTCCCCAAGAGGGTCGTATATTGGGCGCACAAGCGGTTGGCGAAGAAGGGGTAGAAAAACGGATGGATGTGATTGCCATGGCGCTGCAAAATCAGGCAACGGTGTTTGATTTAGAGGAGGCAGAATTGTGTTATGCGCCTCAATTTGGTGCGGCGAAAGACCCGGTAAATTTAGCGGGAATGGTGGCGGCGAATGTGTTGCGCGGTGATGCACCAATTATTCACTGGGATAAGTGGGCAGAAGAAGAGGCGCTGCTATTGGATGTTCGGGAAATTGGCGAATTTGAGGCGGGTCATGTTGAGGGGGCGTTGAATATTCCTTTGACACAATTGCGCGATCGCGTCCATGAATTGCCCAAAGACCAGAAAATTGCTGTCTATTGCCAAGTCGGTCAACGGGCATACTATGCCACCCGTGCGTTGCGGTTACAGGGGTTTGATGCCCACAATCTCACGGGTGGATTTAAAACCTACAAGGCGGTTCAGTAGGTTATTTGTCATTTGTCATTTGTCATTTGTCATTCGTTGAAGTTAGTACAACACGAATGAGTTTGTATAGCAACCGCCATAGCGGTTGCTATAGTACCAAGTTGCCTCTCAAAGCGTTAATCTTACACGTCGGAACACAACTTGGTCTTAGGAATCGTTATTTTACCGTTTGGTATTCTTGCTGAAGGATGTTCGCTTGTCAACTTCAGGTATTTCAGGTGTTTCTGGCTTAACATCAACCTGCGTCACTTCTGTTTCTGCGACGTTTTTTCCCACAGCAGTGACAGGTTTTGCCGCGACTACCGCAGTTGGATCGGGTTCCACAATAATGCGTTCTTGTTTTTCCACTACCTTACCATCTTGATTCTTCTGATTCGATGGCTTTGCTTTCTCTGCCTTGTCTTGAACGTTATCGGCTGCACCCATCGCCGCATTTTTGGCTTGGTCGGCTTTACTCTGGAGAGAGGGTTTAGCCTTCTCAGCCGCATCTTGCACCTTATCGGCTGTCTTCACCGCAGCACTTTTGGTTTTGTCGGCTTGACTTTCAATCGCTGGCTTAGCCTTCTCAGCCACATCTTGTACCTTGTCGGCTGCTTTTTCCGTAGCACTTTTCGCTTGGTTAGCTGCATTTTCAATCGCTGGCTTGGCTTGTTCCGCCGCACCTTGCACTTTGTTGGCTGCCTGTTCCGCAGCACCTTTGAGTTTATCGGGTGCGTCCTCCGGGGTAGCCTTAGCCGTCAAACCACCCGCTACAGCGCCTGTAACAGCACCTACAACTGCGCCTCGTTTGCCAGCCACTTGACTACCAACTACAGCACCAACGGCTGCGCCAGCTACCCCAGCGCCGACTACACCCTTGCCTTGATTATCTTGATTGTCTTTATTGGACGAAGATTCATCGGGTTGATTGGCAGTGGGTTCAATCGGTTGATTATTGTTATCCAAAAATTGCTTATTACTATTCATGTAGAGTTGTCCTCCTTTACTGATATTGAATGTTTTTCTAAGGTTTAAGGCTTTCTTGTATCTTTCACCAACTTACCAATTCGCCGTTATCGCTGACGCCAAGCTAAAGGAGGATATGACACTATCTTGAATCAGTCGATAGATACATTTCATACCACATCCGCTTTGAAAACCCTTTTTTGCCATGGCGATTGAAATCGCTGCTACACAAACATAGGCGAAGCCTTCCCGAAGGGTAGTTCGCCTGGGCGGACTGGATTATAACGGGGTAGCTAACCCGGATTTGGTATCAGGAGGGAACAGAGGATAGAAGGGTCAAAACAGGGAGAGCCTCAGCGTTTCCAGAGTTTGAGCGGTTGCAGGATTTTGGCAATCCAACGGACGGTTCCGGGTTCGGTTAAAATTCCCTGGGTGGGACTGAATAGAAATGCCAGAATAAAGAAACTAAAGACAACCATGACGATCGCGGGTCCTGATGGCAAATCCAGGTGATAGCTTAAATACATACCCGTGACACCCGCCATTACACCGATTATTGCCCCTAATCCCATCATCTGATGCAATTCTTTGACTAAAAGATAGGCAGTAATGGCGGGACCAACCAGGAGGGAGATAACCAGCAGTACACCCACGGTTTGCATACTGGCGACAATCGTCAAGGTAATCGCACAGACGAAGCCGAAATACATGGTGGTGACGGGTAAACCACTGGCTTGAGCGCCGAGGGGGTCAAAGGTGTAAAAAAGGAGTTCTTTGTAAAACAGTTTGGTTAACAGTAAAACGATGACGGTAATGATTAGCGTATGCCAGACATCGCTGGTTCTGACGCCTAAAATGTCACCAAATAGAATAGAACTGAGGTCAAATTGATTTGTTTCTAAGAGGGTAATTAGGATAACTCCCAAGCCCAAAAAACTGGTTAAAGTTAACGCCATCGCTGCATCTACTTTCACTCGCGATCGCTGATGAATACCAGCCACCACTAAAGCACTCAATGTCCCAGCTACAAACGCCCCCAGAGACAGAAATTGTTCCCCCACAAAAAAGGCAATTGATAGTCCCGGTAAAACAGCATGGGCGATCACATGAGCGATCATGACCATCTGTTGCACAATCAAATAACTCCCCACAACCGCCCCTAAAATTCCCAGCAGCACCGCAATCGCTATGGCGTCACGCATATATCCCCACTGCAGCGGTTCAATTAACCAATCCCACATCCTATCCACCTCACTTATTCTTAATTTATTCTTTACTATTAATATTTCATTAGGATCTGTATTATGCTACCTTTATTCTTTCCGAATGTTGATGTTTAATGATTGCTATTATTTGCAACTTAAATTATCGGTCACAAGCCAGGGCGGGTTTTGTTTTTCAGCTATCAGTCATACGCAAGCTTTAATGGCTCGCCCCTACAGTAGCTAAACCCACTCCTACTGCTTTGAGATTAGGCAACAACCAGGCTCATGAGTTTACCATAAGCTTTTTTGAGATTTTCAGTAGTCAATACTTCTGACTTTGATCCCACCGCAATTAACTCTTTATTTAAAAGTAATACTTGCTCATACTGCTCCAAGGTTTCGCCTAAATCGTGACTAATTACCAATACCATTTTATTTTGAAACTTTAAGTCTTGAAAAATTTCAAAAATAATCTCTTCTGTCTTTTGATCAATCCCAGCAAACGGCTCATCAAAAAAAAACAACTCTGCCTGTTGCGCCAGCGCCCTAGCTAAAAATACTCGTTGTTGTTGTCCTCCCGAAAGTTCACCAATTTGACGATGGCGATACTCAAACAAGCCTACCCGTTCTAATGCATCCTGAACAATCTCCTGGGATTGACGAGACGGATGTTTAAACCAACCCGTGTGGATAGTGCGCCCCATCATCACGACATTCCAGACTGTAACCGGATAATTCCAGTCAATTTGGGTGCGCTGCGGTACATAGGCGACTCGTTTGCGCTGACTTTTAAGGGGTTTGTCGTGAAAGGTTGCTTCTCCGCTGGTGAGGGGAATGAGTCCCAGAATCGCCTTAATAATTGTACTTTTCCCAGCACCGTTGGGTCCCAATAGCACCGTTAACTGTCCCGGTTGGATGGAAAACGAAACACCGGAGATTGCCCAGGTATTTCGGTAGTTGACCGCCAAATCATTAACTTCGAGCATTACAACCTGTTTGTGAGAATGACTACCATTAACAAATTCTGCTTTCAGCTTATCGGATAATGATTGCCGTGATTTCATGCTTTGGGAAGGGATAGGGAAGCTAGGGAGGCTGGGGGAGCTAGGGAGGCTGGGGGAGAGGAAACTGTCGCCATTCGGGTCAACTCCAATATTAGAATGATTATCATTATAATAATCTCTCGGTTAAAGGAGCTTGACTATGGTGACGTATCTATCTACCCAAACCCTGAACGGATGGAAGAGTAAGGTTTTGGTATTAGCGATCGCACTGACAGGGTGTGTTCAAACCAACCAGACAACGGTTTCACCAACAGAGGATGGGACATCAGGTGAGAAGCCTAGTGTAGTGGTGTCTCATCGCGTTCTTTGCGATTTAACTGAAGAAATTGCCCAAGACACCATTCAACTCAACTGTTTATTAGATCCGAACCAAGATCCTCACACCTACCGATCAACCCCATCCCATCGCAAAGCTGTTGAAACCGCACAACTGATCCTTTATGGTGGCTATGAGGGGGAACCGGGCGTTGAGGGATTAATTGAAGCCAGCAATACATCAGCCCCTATCGTTGCTGTATTTGAGGAAGCTGTCCCCAATCCCCTGGAGGGAGAAGCACATCACCATGACCATAATGGAGATCATCATGATCACGGGGAAAAGGAACAGGTTGAACACTCAGATCATGAAGAAAACCATGCAGCCGATAAGGGGGAAAAGGTTTTCGATCCCCATGTTTGGCATGATGTGCAAAACAGTATGGCAATAGTTGATGTCATTGGTAACCAACTAGCACAGATTAATCCCGATCATGCTGACTTTTATGCAGAAAATGCCCAACAGTTAACCAATCAACTCGACCAGTTAGATACCTGGGTCAACGCACAAGTGGCAACAATTCCCCCAGGAAAACGTAAAATTGTCACCACTCATGACGCCTTAGCTTATTATGTCAACGCTTATGGATTTGAGGCGGCGGAATCGTTGCAAGGACTCAGTACCGAAGAAACCCCCTCAGCCGCACGGGTCAAGGAATTAGTGGAAACCATTGAACAAGCCAAGGTTCCCACGATTTTTGTGGAAACCACAACCAATTCCACCGCCATTGAGACTGTTGCTAGGGAAGCGAATGTCAAGGTTTGGGACCAAAAACTGTTTGTTGGTAGTCTAGGTGCCCAAAATAGTGACACAGCAACTTATATAGGAATGATCACCCATAATACCTGTGCGATCGCGAAAGGTTTGGGCGGAACTTGTACTCCGTTCAAAGTAATGACGGGTGATAATCAGCCTGAAGAGGAAGGGTAAAGCGTCGGTTTGGTTAAGGCGGGTACGATGCGATCGCGGTTGAGAATAAGGTGGGTTTTGTTGTTCGGTTATTGGTGAGGAGGGCGGGTTTTGTTGTTCGGTTATCGGTGAATATCGGAATTTAGTCCCTAAACCCGCCCCTACAATTGTCCCTAAACCCGCCCCTACATCTAATTTTTCTGAACCAAATGCCTTGGCAAATAAATTACGCAAATTTATTTTTTTTGTCCAAAGTTCAATGAATAACTGAAGTTTAGACTACGATGCGCGACAGAGGGGGTTTCACCAAAATCAGGGGAGTGTGAGGGGTGAGATGGATGTTTTCGACAAAGAACACCTTTTCATCCCGATTCACCAGTAAATTTGCTGACTCATATAAACTTGTCAAGTTCTGATAATTTAAACGATTCTTTCCCCCAGAAAGGTTTAAATTTTCAAATCAGATTCCCGTATTAACAAAACGTCATAATTGCTCGTTTTTTACCTCGTTTTGGGAAAAAGCTACGAATTTTCAAGGGTTGCAGCGATTGTGAGAAGATTGTGTGATTTTCAGGTATATTATCTATGGTGGGTTTTTTATGGGTAAAAACAAATTTGATCCAGCTAAACCCCTTGAATATTCGTAATACTTTGTATAATTTATGGTTTTCGTCTCACGGCTAACCTCCCCCTTGGACGCATGTATTTTGTTGAACTTATGATAAAAATCATTACTAAGTCTTGACAAAAACACAGATGACACAGATGGAATGGCATTTTCTCGAACACTGAGTAGTCAGGGACACAGATTGCAGTTGAAAACTTCCAAAAAAATAAGTAGCTTTAATTATGGCTTTCTCTGAATTTCAAACTAAAAAGCTTTCCTTTGCGTTCAATAAATACGACGTATCTAATGATGGAGTTTTAACATTATCAGACTTTGAGGAAATAGCCCAAAAGGTTGCTCAAAAGCTTGGTATTAATTCAGGTTCTCCAGATCATGACAAAATTATGGCGGCTTATCGTGCTATCTGGGATGGTTATTTCAAACCTGCTGATGTTGATGGTAACAACAAAGTAGTTCTGGAAGAATACATCAAGGCTTGCGAACGTTTTATCGAGTCGCCTAGCGCCAGAAAAATGGGTACGAATTTGAATAAAAGGCTTTATGATGCTATTGATTTAGATGGTAACGGAAGCATTGATAAAAAAGAGTTTATTGTTTTCTTGACGACGATAGGGAGTTCTGAAACCGACGCTAAAATTGCTTTTTCCCATCTTGATACAGACAAAAATGGTTTCATATCCCGAGAGGAATTTGTCCAAAATTTGTATGACTACCACACAACTCAAGATACACAATCACCCGCCAATTGGTTCTACGGTTCTATGGGGTAAAAAAGTTCTTATTCCTTCCTTCACCACACAAATTATCAATAGTAGAAGCCAAAAGGCTAAGGCGATACATCCTTTGAGAAGATCGGGGAATGGAGTCAATAGCCATCCCCATCTCATGCTCCTTTACCACTGGGGTAAATTCATCATTAACTGTTCTGCGGCTTGCCGATTCAATGGCTTAGAGAAAAAGTATCCCTGACCATATTCACATCGCCGCCCTCGCAGTTGGGCTAACTGCATATTCGTTTCTATGCCTTCAGCCACAACATCCATGCCTAAGTTGTGAGCCAAGGTCACAATCGCTTGCACAATCTCCCCATTTTCTCCCGCATCCCCCATACGACTGACAAAAGAACGGTCAATTTTTAAGGCATCAATGGGAAACTGATGTAAGCGACTTAACGACGAATAGCCGGTGCCAAAATCATCAATGTACAACTGAATATTCAATGCCTTAAGTCGCTCCAATAAAGCCGACGCCGAATCGGAATGTTCCATAATGCCGCTTTCGGTAATTTCTAACTTGAGAGTGCTGGGATTGACCTCTGTCTCTTGAATAATTTGGGCAATTTGCTCAATTAAATTCGTTTGAGAAAACTGTTTCCCCGACAAATTAACGCTCATGGTTAACGGGGGATAGTGGGGAAACTGTCGTTGCCATTGGCGTAGCTGATAGCAGGATGTCCGCAACACCCACTGACCAATGGGAATAATTAAACCCGTTTCCTCAGCTAAGGGAATAAACGCGCCCGGTGAAATCATTCCCTGTTCTGGATGCTGCCAACGCACTAATGCTTCAAACCCGGTAATTTTACCTGTCCCCAGGGAAATAATCGGTTGGTAATAAACCTCAAGTTCTTGGCGTTCAATCGCCCATCGCAGTTCGGTTTCCAACCGTAACTGGGCAAGGGCGCGACCAGACATGGCGGTATCAAACATGACATAACAAGCGGTTCCCTGAAGTTTTGCCCGATGCATGGCGGTATCGGCATCTCGTAACAAATCTTCCGCTCGGTTATATCCCATACCACTCAGGGCAATCCCGATACTGGCTGTGGCAAACACCTCATACTCATCTAAATTAAATGAGGATTCCAACGTTTGGTGAATCGATTTGGCAATATCCGTAGCTGCTGCCGGATTGGGGATATCATCCAGTAGAATCGTAAATTCGTCCCCTCCTAACCGGGCTAAGGTATCGCTGGGGCGTAAGCACCCTGCTAATCGACGAGCGATCGCACTCAGCAGTCGATCGCCGACCAGATGCCCTAAACTATCATTAATCACCTTGAAACGGTCTAAATCCAAGACAATCACCGCACATAAATAGTCCCAGCGTTGCTTTGACCGTCGCAACGCATACTCCAGCCGATCCATGAATAATGCCCGATTTGGTAATCCGGTCAATACATCATGGAAAGCATCGTGGAGTAACTGTTCCTCCATGCGTTTGCGATCGCTAATATCCACCACCTGACTAATGTAGTGTAGGGGTTGACCTTGAGCGTCTCTGACCAACACAACTTTCAAAATAGCATTGACAATCCTGCCAGATTTTGATATTAATCGCCGTTCAGTTTGCAGATGAGAGAGTTCCCCCTGGGACAAGGATTGGTATTGGGTAAAGTGGAGTGCCCGTTCAGTCGGGTGGCTAATTTCTGTAAACGTAAGAGTCAACAGTTCTTGAGCCGTATACCCCAAAGCGTCACACAATGCCTGATTAACCTTGAGGAATTGACCCTTAAGGGATGTCATTGCCATGCCAATGGGAGCCAGTTCAAAGGTGAGGCGAAATTGCTCCTCACTTTTGAGTAAAGCCGCCTCTGCCTGTTTGCGTTTGGTCATATCGGTAGCAATTCCATCCATGCGAATGGCAATACCCCTTTGGTTATAAATTAGGCGGGCGCGATCGCGCAGCCAACGCACTTCGCCATCCGGTCGTACAACCCTATATTCTAGATCTTTACTCCCCTGGTGCATCAGCGTTTGAGATGCTATCTCCACCCGTTGGCGATCATCAGGATGAACGACAAACTGCCAGAGACTGGGACAATTCACAAAGTCGGATACGGGGCGACCATAAACTCGTTCTGTCGCCGGATTCAGGTAAATAAACTGTTGAGTCTCCAGAGACGCTGACCAGACCACATCATCTAGGGAACTGAGAATACTATCCAGCTTTTCCTCACTCTGTCGTAGGGCTTCCTCTGCCTGTTTCCGTTTAGTAATATCGGTTTGAATCCCGACAAAGTGGGTTAAATAGCCGTCTCCATCAAAGACGGGCGACACATAGAGTTCATTCCAGAACGTGCTGCCATCTTTGCGATAGTTCTGTAAAATGACATGGCACTCTCGTTGCTCTTGAATCGCTGTCGCCAACTTAGTCACTCCGGCTTGATTATAATCAGGTTCTTGCCAGAAACGGCAGTTGTGTCCAATCACCTCCTTTGCGGTATAACCCGTCATTGACTCGAAGGCGGGGTTGACGTAAATTACCGGATTATCCGGCTGATTGGGGTCAGTAATAATCACCCCATTATTACTCGCCGCGATCGCTCTCTGCATCAGATAGAGATTTGCCTCTGACTGCTGATGTCCAATCGCCAAGGCTAAAACATTGGCAACCGCTTGGAGAAAGTGAATGTCATCTTCACTAAAACGGCGCTGGCTGCTGGTATGTGCCCCTAACACCCCAAAGGGTTGCTCTTGACCCGGAATCACCACACTCACACCACTGACAACGCGATGATTGTAGAGCAAAGGGGGTCCACTAAAGCGAGTATCAATCGGTAGATCTTCAACCACGACAGGTTCTTGAGATATCAGATTATAACCCGCTTGGGAATTCCTGTTGGCACCGACTAAAGCATACCCAACTAATCCCGGCGACCAACCCACACCCGCTTTGAGTAAAAACACATTACCATTGGGTAGGAGTTCTAACACTTTGCAATACTCAACCTCTAAGGTTTGAGCAATCGTACTTACCGCTTCGTCCATCAGGGTATTTAAATCCAGTCCCGAAAGCGCCCGTTGGCTCAATTTAGCGATAGTTGCTTGCTGACGCGCCCGTACTCTCAGTTCTCGGTCTGGCTGTTCTCTATGGGTCAGATCTCGAATCACCAGTTGGGTTGCTCTTTGACCTTGATAAACGGCGGGTAAACGGGCAATTTCCACATCAATGATCTGACCGTCTAACTGCACAACTTGTTCGGGAACAAATTTTGTGGGTAATGTTAGGGTGTGAGGTGGATTCGACCTTCGTTTGTGGTCAGAGAATTTCTCTGTATGCTCAGAACCAATAATTTGGTGATCTCTCCTATTTCTCTGATTTCCCTGATCCTTAGAGCTAAACTCTGACCAAGGTTTACCGATAAGTTGGTTTTGACTAATGGCTCCCAGTAGTTTGACACCTTTAGGATTCATATAAACCAGGGTTCCCTGACTTTCCAGGGCGATCGCGTTGGGAGACTGTTCGACCAACGTCCGATAGCAAGCTTCACTGTCTTTGAGAACGGCTTCTGTTTGCTGATATTGGGTAATTTGCTGATAGGTATCGCTGATATCATGGAATACACTCAGAATTGTTTTTTCCTGATTTAAGGTCAACACCTGCATCGATACCGTTACCCACAAGGGCGTGCCATTAATGGTATGGACACGAACTTGATCATTCTGAACAACACCCTTTTGGTCTAATCTGGCTAACAGTCTTTGCCAGTCGGCAGGATTTTCATAAAAATCGGGCATTGAGTTACCGACTAACTCTGAGGTAGCGACACCAAACAGTACGTTCGCGTGGGAATTTCCATAGACAATCGTGCCATCAGAGGCTTGTGCGATCGCCACAGGTACAGGAAAGGCTTGAGTAATTGCCCGAAATTGTGCTTCTCGCTGTTGCAGTTCGGCGTTAGTATGTAGACAGTCTGCTATCGCTTGCTTCAGTTCATCCGACTGGGCGTTCGTGCCGCCTTGATCGTACAATTTGCAGGTATAATACTCTTCCGAGTTAGGGTATGAAGGGGACAAAATGTCTAGCTTCTTGACCTTGGCAACAAACGGTAACCATTGCCATAAACCAAGCACCAGCAGTCCAAATCCCACTAAATAAAGCAGTGTCGCTGGCATCAGCGTATCGATTGGACTAGAGTTTAGGGTTGTCAACCCAAGAGTACGGTGGACTAAATCCATAAACCCATCTAGACAAATTAAAGCGTAACCTGCCAGCATATAGAACCAGCCCGGTTGTCGTTCAATCTGTGATTTTGAGCCGATCCACCACAAATAACCAAGAATAGGCATCATTAGGGACACCCTGAGGCTCCCAATTACAATTTCCCTCATAATTCATTTAGGGCAAGTGTGAGTCATCAACAAAAGGAACAATCTAAACCGCGTCTACGTTGAAACCGGTCGTTTTTCTCTAGGAGAATCTCCAGTTTTCAACTTGGACGGGGTATCTTTTGGAAGATCCAAAGGTTTGTCAGATGTTTTCTTAAAAACGAAATAACACCAAACATTCACCTTAACTGGCTAAGAGTCGAACTCCCTGGTGTCAGATTAAGTTTGGCTCGATGCATCTGCCCTGATATTTCTTCGCCAAAGTGATATATTCAGTAATTTTTCAGCAACATCTGCTTATTGACACCAACTTGGGGATAAAAAGGAACAGTAGATTGGTGACGACAAGTACGTCGCCATCTGTTTGTATCTTAGAACACTAACTTCGTCTTAGCCGTTGACAAAATCGTCATACTATGCATTGAAAAAGCGAGTATTCTAGTCTGATTTTCCCAATCCAGTACCAGCGCCCATAGGATGACTTGACTGACTCTAGCCCTGTAGTCTCTTGTCCCTTCAAAGACGCTCAGCCAATCTCAACTTGGCAGAACGAGCGCGGGGGTTTTCATCCCGTTCCGTGGGTTGTGGAGTTATGGGTTTTTTGGTAAGCACCCGCAATATTGGTGAATCCCGCAAGTGGTGTTTAACCAGACGGTCTTCCAAGCTGTGAAAACTAATAATACCAATTCTGCCGCCTGGTTTTAACCATCTAGGCGCACAATTGAGAAATTTTTCTAGGGAGGATAATTCTTGATTAACGGCAATGCGGATCGCCTGAAAGGTTCGAGTGGCGGGGTGAATCCTGCCATAACGGTATTTTTTGGGAACTGATCGCGCGATCGCCTCGGCTAATTGGGTGGTTGTCTCAAAGGGGCGGCGTTCCACAATTGCCCGGGCAATCCGTCGGGATAAGCGTTCTTCACCATACTCATAAATAATATTTGCCAGTTGGGTTTCATCCCAGTGATTGATAATCTGGGCGGCGGTTAAGGATTGGCGTTGATCCATCCGCATATCTAGAGAGGCTTGATGGCGAAAACTAAAGCCGCGATCGGGAATATCCAGTTGGGCGGAACTAACGCCTAAATCGGCAATAATGCCATCAAATAACGAGTCCGGCGGTTGATAGTCCACAAAATTCCCCTGCCAAAATTGGATGCGATCGCGATATGGGGCTAACCGGGTTTCTGCTGCGGCGATCGCGTGAGCATCTTGGTCAATCGCGGTGACATGGACATCCGGGGCGGCTGATAGAATTAACTCACTATGTCCACCGCCGCCCACCGTCGCATCTAAGTAATGCCCACCCGGACGAATCGTCAATCCGGCGATTAACTCCTGACTTAACACCGAGCGATGAAAAAACTGCGCTGCTTGCCCCTCAGACTCCATCTGAACATCCTCCCCCACTAAATCAAAGATTGCCGAAAAACCTGTGGTCTGGAGTGTAGGGGCGACCCACTTTGTCTAATCAACAACACCATTCCCCTCAATTGGGTCGGGTCACCCTCTCATTAATTGGCTATCACCAAACAGGCTGTCCGGGGCATAATATTATCGTACTCTTACTTTGGAACGTCACTTGAATGTCTATGGTAAGTAAATAAATAGGCGTCATCGCTAAAAATTGGGTAAACCAAATACATCACTATGGCACAAATCGAAACCAGAACCGACCCAATGGTTCTCAACTTGGGTCCTCACCATCCGTCCATGCACGGTGTTCTCCGCTTAATCGTCACGTTAGACGGGGAGGATGTGATCGATTGCGAACCAGTTATCGGCTACCTGCATCGCGGGATGGAGAAAATAGCCGAGAACCGCACGAATATTATGTATGTCCCCTACGTGAGTCGGTGGGACTATGCAGCGGGAATGTTTAACGAAGCGATTACCGTTAACGCCCCGGAAAAGTTAGCGGATATTGAAGTACCCAAACGCGCCAGCTATATCCGCGTGATTATGCTGGAGTTGAATCGCATCGCCAATCACCTGTTGTGGTTAGGACCCTTTCTGGCTGATGTGGGGGCGCAAACGCCTTTCTTCTACATCTTCCGGGAACGGGAATTAATTTACGACTTGTGGGAAGCCGCCAGCGGACAACGCCTGATTAATAATAATTACTTCCGTATTGGTGGAGTAGCGGTTGATATTCCTTATGGGTGGGTTGACAAATGTGAAGACTTTTGCGATTATTTCGCCCCTAAAGTCGATGAATACGAACGCTTAATTACCAACAACCCCATCTTCCGCCGTCGTGTTGAAGGGGTGGGTACGATTACCCGTGACGAAGCAATTAACTGGGGGCTGTCGGGTCCGATGTTGCGGGGGTCTGGCGTGAAGTGGGACTTGCGGAAAGTTGACCACTACGAATGTTACGACGACTTTGATTGGGATATCCATTGGGAAACCGCTGGGGATTGTCTCGCCCGGTATTTAATTCGGATTCGGGAAATGCGGGAATCCCTGAAAATTATTCGTCAGGCATTAAAAGGATTACCGGGTGGTCCTTACGAAAATCTGGAAGCCAAACGTATGGCTGAAGGAAAGAAATCCAAATGGAATGATTTTGATTACCAGTATAGTGGTAAGAAAATTCCGCCAACCTTTAAGATTCCTCAGGGTGAACACTATGTTCGCTTGGAAAGTGGAAAGGGAGAATTGGGCATTTTCATTATTGGGGATGATAATATCTTTCCTTGGCGTTGGAAGATTCGTCCACCGGATTTCAACAATTTGCAAATTGTACCCCATATTTTGCGGGGAGTGAAAGTGGCAGATATTATGGCGATTCTTGGTAGTGTTGACGTAATCATGGGTTCAGTAGACCGCTGATTAAGTTATAGATACTGGGAAGAAGTGGCACATCAACTAACGTGCCACTTTTTTTTTGCGATATTTATAGAACTTTTTTCTTCACTATTGCCCATGACACACCGAGCGTGTTACCGAGCGCAGTTCGACTAGGCTCACTGACCGTCGAGGTAAGCGTTCGACTGAACTTCGACAGGCTCAGTTGCCGCGCTCACGCCGAAGTCCGAGGTGTTGCCCATTGCCCATTGCCTAGCGCATAGCGCTATATATTTCCATTAATGTTGATGTACTCCCTACGACTCTTGCTTGTGAACCCGATTCACCGGAAACTAGAAAAGTTGTGCCGAAACTCGTCCAGTTGAGGGGGAGAAAATTGTGACGTTTACATCAATTCATGCTTGTCGAAAAAGCATCCGTCAAAAGATGGAAAAATGCCGTATGGGTACGTTAGTTCTCGTCGAAGGGATTGACGAAACCCGATTTTATCGCCAAGCGCATTCGGATTTTAGTCCCGTGGGTTGGCATTTGGGTCATATTGCTTTTACGGAAGCGTATTGGATGCTAGAACGCTATGCTGGCAAAAAACCCCTGTTTCCAGAGTATCATCGGCTTTTTGCGGCGGATGGTTTACCCAAGTGCGATCGCCAAAAATTACCGTCCTTGGCAGAAATTCAAGATTATCTGGATATCGTCAGAACCCAAGTCTTTGACTATCTGGAAATTGCTCCCCTGGATCACCAAGAACGCTTATGGCGATGGTTAGTTCAGCACGAGAGTCAACATGCTGAAACAATTGCCTTTATCTTGCAATTACACCGCCTATCTGCTAGGAGTAATACCCTTTGCCAAACCGGGCGCACGCCTACGTCATTCGTTCTGACTGAATCCTTTGCACCTCAAGGAGATAAGACGCCGGATAAAGGACAGATGATTGAAATTCCGGCGGGTGAGTTTGAGATGGGAAGCGACGAGATTGATGCTATGGATAACGAACGTCCGTGCGATCGCGTTTTTTTAGATACCTACTGGATTGATCGCTACCCGGTTACCTGTCAACAGTATCGGGCTTTTATTGAAGCGGGGGGATATCAAAATCATAACTGGTGGTCTGTAGAAGGATGGAAATGGTTGCAGGATAATCCTGTCGCCCATCCCCTCTATTGGTCCGATGAACCCTTTTGGGATAATCATCCGGTTTATGGGGTGAGTTGGTATGAAGCCGAGGCTTATGCTAATTTTGTCGGCAAGCGATTACCCAGTGAAGCGGAATGGGAAAAAGCGGCGAGTTGGGATGTACAAAAGGGGTGTCATTACATCTATCCCTGGGGTGATACAGAACCCACATCCTATTCTTGTAACTACGATAATACGGTAGGACATACGACTCCGGTTAATGCCTATCCCCAGGGGCAAAGTGCATCAGGTTGTTATGACATGTTGGGGAATGTTTGGGAATGGACAGCGAGTTGGTTTGATGAATACAAAGGGTTTGTTAGTTATCCTTATCGCGGCTATTCTCAAGCCTATTTTGATGGCGAACATCGGGTTTTGCGCGGCGGTAGCTGGACAACTCGTCCGTGGGCGATGCGGTGTAGTTTCCGCAATTGGTATTATCCCAGTGTGCGTCAGATTTTGGCTGGGTTTCGCTGTGCGGCGGATGGATAATTCGTGTAGGGAGATGGGGTGAGCTTACTTTTCACGGGATCTGGAAAACCTCTCTCCAAAGATAAAGCGACAGATGATCCGGGCGGGTTTTGAATGGACGTTATTATCAATAGCGAAACAGAATTCCCTAAACCCGCCCCTACAGACGCGATGCACGAAACGTCTTTAACCCTAAAATCTATTGTTTATCGTTCTAAACCTTTAACCGATTAACGATTTCTACTATTAATCACCGCCGCAAAAAGCAGATAAAGTACGCCAAAGGCAATGGCAACTTCTTCAGCCCATTTCGATCCATAGATTCTATACCAATTATCGAAACTTCTTAAAATACGAAGGATGGAATCTATACCCCAATCCAGAAGTTGAAACCCAATATAAATTAATGCAGCCACTCCTAATGCTTGTATAAAAGCATTTTTGAATAAATCATTCATGGCAATTTTTTAATAGTGAGGTTATTTTATTATAATCGGGATAATATAGCATTGGCAATCCATTTAAGTTGAATCACCATCGGTAGGGAACATGTTATGTCCCTCTATCAGTGGAGTCTATGGATTTATGCGATCGCCTAACTCTATTTGGTATCTTTGGCTACAGTTTTCTCCGTCGATTCCGGAAAGGCAGGTTAAACTTGATAGAAAAAGCTGCTGAAGGGAGGTCATAAAAATGGATGAAGTTGTCAAAAAAATTGCCGCGTTGGGATTACCTGGGGTGATTCTGGTGGTGACGATGGCGGCGACAGGATTGTCGGGGGCGGCGGCGATCACGGCGGCTTTAGCCTTTCTGGGGGGTCCGGCGGGAATGTTAGGCGGAATTGCGGTTTTGGGATTGACGGGATTGATTACCGATGCGTTGGCTGAGGTGGGGCTTGAGGATTTACTCACGGCGATTTATTGTCAGCGGCGTCAGAGTGAACCTCATGGGAAGTTGATTGAGGAGATTGAAGCGCTTTCCCTATTTGATGGGGATATTAAGGATAGGTTAAAAGCGACGGTAACGGATGGGTGTGGTTGTGATACTGTCGTGAATGCTTACTTAACAGATGTGACTCAAGACGCGATCGCAATTTTAGAACGGGTTCCGGGTATGACTCCTGCACATCACCGGGATTTTAAACAGTCTCATCCGATTATTAGGCTTAGGGATAGTGCAGCGGTGAGAACCTGGAAAAATCCCTTAGGCGTTGACCATGTTTTTGTGGCGGATAGTCAGGATCGAATGGTTTATGGGGGTTATGTGGGCTGGATTCATAGTGAAGGGTTAAATTCTGCGATCGCCCAAATTAGACGTGATTTGACTTAACTTTTATTTTTATCATCTTTTGTGAGATCGGGATAGATAAGAATAGGCGACGCTTGCCCTTTCACCCATCCCGGATACCAGAACCCAAACCCCTACTGTGTCTATCTACTTCTCTACATCTTCCCCCTCATCCCCTAACCCCTTCTCCACCCCCCTCGTTCCCCCCTATTAGATCCCCCTTCCGTCCCCCTTCAAAAGGGGGAGACCAAAGGATGCTTCGCTTTTTGTTCCATGGGGGATGACAGAGGATGCTTCGCTTTTGTTGCATGGGAGAAGGGGAACCGGACTCTTTTGCTCCCCTCTTGCTCCCCTCTCCCAAGCTTGGGAGAGGGGCTGGGGGTGAGGGCTGGCGTGGGAGAGGGGTTGAGCTTAAATTGACACCAATACCCGCTTTGCTTCATCAACAACACCACTCCATTTAATTTATGCGATCGCGTCGCCCTGTCCATGGGCGAGTAGCGGCTTTGATCTGTTGCCTGTTGCCTGTTGCCTTTTCCCCAACAACCCCCAGCAGCTACAGTAGGAAAAGAGGATTCAAGACTGGCTGATGACAGAAGACGAACTACTCCAACTCATTGAACAAGCAGCGCGGGAGGAATGGACGGAACTTGACCTCTCTGGCAATAATTTAACCGTGCTACCGCCGGACATTGGCAAGCTGACTCACCTAAAAAAACTGATTCTGGGTAAATATCGGTATCACGATAAGGGTTATATTGTCGATATTATCGGAAACAGGTTGAGTGCCTTACCTAGGGAAATTGGACAGCTTCATCAGCTTGAAGAACTTCAGGTTGTTGACAATCAACTCCAAGAACTGCCCCCCGAAATTGTTCAATTCACCTCCCTGCAATCCCTTTACCTAAGCCGCAATAAACTCCAAGAACTGCCCCCGGAAATTGTTCAACTCACCTCCCTGCAATCCCTTAACCTAGGCAGCAATAAACTCCAAGAACTGCCCAGCAAAATCCTTCAACTCACCTCCCTGCAATCCCTTTCCCTAGGCAGCAATAATATCCAAGAACTGCCGCATCAAATCATTAAACTCACTTTCCTGCAATCCCTTGACCTCAGCAGCAATAATATCCAAGAACTGCCGCCTGAAATCGGTCAACTCACTTCCCTGCAATCCTTTGACCTCAGCGGCAATAAACTCCAAGAACTGCCCCCGGAAATTGTTCAACTCACCTCCCTGCAATCCCTTAATCTAGGCAGCAATAATATCCAAAAACTGCCCCCAGAAATTGGTCAACTCACTGCCCTGCAATCCCTTTCCCTCTGGGGCAATAATATCCAAAAACTGCCCCCAGAAATTGGTCAACTCACTGCCCTGCAATCCCTTTACCTAGGCAGCAATAATATCCAAGAACTGCCCCCCGAAATCGTTCAACTCACTTCCCTGCAATCCCTTGCCCTATACAGCAATAATATCCAAGAACTGCCCCCCGAAATCCTTCAACTCACCTCCCTGCAATCCCTTTACCTAAGCCGCAATAATATCCAAGAACTGCCGCCGGAAATTCAACAACTGCCCAACCTAAAAACACTAGATTTACGCGGTAATCCACTACCCATCCCCCCAGAAATTTTAGAAGGAAATAAGTTGTTCACAAACCCTGGCGATATCCAAGAAATCCTCGACTTCTATTTCCGCATCCAAGACCCCACAGAAACCGCCCCCCTCTACGAAGCCAAATTCATCATTGTCGGCGAAGGTGCAGCCGGAAAAACCACCTTAGCCAAGAAAATCGAAACCGAAACCTACGAACTCCAACCCGATGAAAAATCCACCCAAGGTATTGATGTTATCCAATGGCACTTTCCCCACGCCAACGGAGAAGACTTTCGCGTCAATATCTGGGACTTTGGCGGACAGGAAATCTATCACCAAACTCACCAATTCTTCCTCACAAAACGTTCCCTCTATGCCTTAGTCGCCGATGATCGCAAAGAAAACACCGATTTTTACTGGTGGCTAAAAGTCGTGGAACTCCTCAGCGACAATAGCCCCGTTTTAATTATCAACAATGAAAAACAAGACCGTCAATGTCCCGTCAACGAACGCCAACTCCGGGGAGAATTCACCAATCTCAAAGACGTTATCCCCGCCAACTTTGCCACCAATCGCGGACTAACTGAAATCAAAGATGCGATTGAACAATATATCACCCGCCTCCCCCACGTCGGCACACCTTTACCCAAACTCTGGGTACGAGTTCGTGCAGCCTTAGAAAATGATTCCCGTAACTATATCACCCAACAAGACTACTACCAAATTTGCCGCCGCAATCAATTAACTGACCGCCAAGATATGCGGCGTCTCAGTCGCTATTTACATGACCTCGGTGTATGCCTCCATTTCCAAGATGACCCCACCCTAAAACACTATATTATTCTCAAACCCGAATGGGGAACCACCGCCGTCTATAATGTCTTAGATAATCCCATCGTTCAGAAAAATCTCGGCTGTTTCACCCAAGACACCCTCGCTGATATTTGGCAAGACGATAAGTATAATCAAATGCAGGATGAACTCCTGCAATTAATGATCCGGTTCAAACTCTGCTATCCCATCCCCAATCAGACAAATACCTACATCGCCCCCCAACTCTTAGATATCAATCAACCCGACTACGATTGGAATGAGCAAAATAATCTAATTTTGCGCTATGACTACGACTTTATGCCCAAAGGAATCCTCACCCGCTTCATTGTCGAAACCCACCCCTGGATAGAAAACCAAACCCGCGTCTGGCGCAGTGGCGTACTCCTCAACAAATACCAAACCCGCGCTGAAATTATCGAATATTACTATCAACGCCAAATTAAAATCCGGGTATCGGGAAACCGGAAAAAAGAACTCCTCGCCGTGATTACCCATGAACTGGAAAAAATCCACGAGTCTTACGAACGATTGCGGTACAATACCCTAGTTCCCTGTAACTGTAACGAATGCTTAGGCAATCCTAATCCCTATTCCTATCGCCTGGATAACCTCCGCAAACGCTTAAACGCGGGTCGCTATGAGATTGAATGCGATAATAGTTATCAAATGGTGGATGTCCGCCGTTTAATTGATGACGTGAACCTCTCCCCCTACCCGCAAGACTATGCTGATAAACTAGGGATAGACTCACCTTTCGATAAGGCGACAGATTCCCGATTACAACAGGAACTGAACCAGGAAAGAGAAGCCTCCTTTAGCCATCCCCACCGCCAAACCTCCCCCAAGGATTCCCCGATGATGGATAAACCCGACGCCGCCGACTTCGAGAAAGAAATCTTTATCTCCTATGCTTGGAGAGGGGAAAGCGAGGATTTTGTCAACCGTCTAGATGATGTTTTTCAATCCCAGGGAATCACGATTGTGCGGGATAAGCGAGACTTAGGGTACAAAGGGCTAATCAAAGAATTCATGCAGCGCATTGGTAAGGGGAAATGCGTTATTGTTGTGATTAGCGATCGCTATCTCAAATCCGAAAACTGTATGTATGAACTCGTCCAGATTGCCAAAAATGGCGAATTCTACCAGAGAATCTTCCCGATTGTTTTATCTGACGCCAAGATTTATAAGCCCACCGATCGAGCCAAGTATATCCTGCATTGGCAAAACGAAATCAAAGAACTCGAAACTACAATAAAACAAATCGACTCTTTCGCCAACCTACCCAGTTTACAACGTTCCATCAACGAATATACCGAAATTCGCGCCACCATTGACGGACTCACCGATACGCTACAAAATATGAATACCCTCACCCCCGATATTCATAGTGAATCGGGGTTTAATCATTTAATTAACGCGATTCAACAACAACTATTGTAGGGGCGGGTTTAGGGATACAATGAATGGGGATACTGATAACTTACCCACAAAACCCGCCCGGATTCTTGTAGGGGCGGGTTTAGGGATAAAATAAATGGGGATACCGATAACTTACCCACAAAACCCGCCCGGATTCAACAGTATTAGGGTTCCGTTACTATTATCAGGGGATTCAGCCTATGGGAAGACATTACGCCATAATTGGTACAGGTGCGATCGGAGGCTTTTACGGCGCTTGCTTGCAAAAAGCGGGACTCGATGTCCATTTTCTCCTTCGGCGCGATTATGACTATGTGAAAGAGCATGGTTTGGCAATTTCGTCAACCTTCGGAGACTTTACCTTACCCCAGGTAAATGCCTACAACCATGTCAAAGACATGCCCCCTTGTGATGTAGTATTAATCGCTCTAAAAACCACCCAAAATCATCTCCTTCCTAACCTGCTTCCGCCTCTGGTTAAACCGGGAACTGTGGTGATTACGTTACAAAATGGGTTAGGGGTTGAACCCGAAATTGCCGCCATAGTCGGGGAAACTGTGGAAGTATTAGGGGGACTCTGCTTTGTCTGTTCTAATAAAATTGGTTTGGGTCAAATTCACCATCTCGATTATGGTCAAATCCAGCTAGGTGCTTATGGAAATAACCATCAGCTTCAAGGAATTACACAGACAATGCGTCAGATTGCGGCTGACTTTGAGCAAGCTAATATTCCGATTCAGCTTTCTGAGAATTTACTCCTCGCCCGGTGGAAAAAATTGGTGTGGAATATTCCCTATAATGGTCTATCTGTCGTCTTAGATTCTACAACAGATGCGATTATGAAGGATAGTTATGGGTATCAGCTATCGGAACAACTGATGCGAGAGGTTGTAGCTGGGGCGGCGGGGTATAGTTTAGAGATAAAAGAAAGCTTTGTACAAAAAATGCTGGATTATACGATGAAGATGAAACCCTATCGTACCAGCATGAAAATTGACTATGATTGTCATCGCCCATTGGAAGTCGAAGCCATGTTTGGCAACCCCATGCGGGCGGCGCAAGCGGTTGGGGTGGCGGTTCCTAAAATAACGATGCTCTATCAGCAATTAAAATTCCTAGATGCCAGAAATATCGCGATTGGGAATTAGGGATTGGGTTTGTAGGGGCGGGTTTAGGAAATTTCATGTTGCCATTGCTAATAACCTTTATACAAAACCCGCCCTGACTAAATTTTGATTTTTGCCCACAATTGTGGCGTGACACAGCTAAAATTGTGGAATAGATTTGACAATTAAATCGGGCGCAAGCTTTCATCTGCGTCATCTTAAGCTCAACCCCTCTCCCACGCCAGCCCTCACCCCCAGCCCCTCTCCCACGCTTGGGAGAGGGGAGCAAGAGGGGAGCAAGAGGGGAGCAAGATAATCCGGTTCCCCTTCTCCCATGAAACAAAAGCGAAGCATCCTTTGTCATCCCTCCTCGCAGGGGGGAACGAGGGGGGTGGGAGAAGGGGTTAGGGGATGAGGGGGAAAATGCCAAGGAGTAAAGCCAGACGCTTCAAAAGCACGTCTCTACAAATTCCTCTGTTTCTCCGCCGGATTTCCTAATTAATCCAATAAATCGGGTTCCTGTTTAATCATCATCTCATAAAGGGGTTGGAAACTAAACCAACCCAAAGAATGAGAACCCACTTGACTGTGAGTCAACTTCGCCGTATCCGGATTAATTAACTTAGGTTTACCCACCGCTTCCGCCATCAATTGCGCTTGACAACATCTATCCATGGCGATGAACCACCAGGCGGCTTCATCGACTGAATGTCCCACCGTTAATAAACCATGATTGCCAAGAATAATCGCTTTCTTCTTCCCTAAGGTTTCCGCCAAACGTTCACCTTCGTTTGTATTCAAAACAACACCCGTATAGTCATCAAACACGGCATGATCCTCATAGAAAGCACAAGCATCCTGAGTGATGGGGTCAAGGTGACGTTTCAGCGTTGACCAACTTTTGCCATAGAGGGAATGAGCATGGGCGGCGGCGATAACATCAGGTCTAGCCTGGTGAATTTGGGCGTGAATGGCAAAGGCGGCGGCGTTGACGGGGTTGTCCCCCTTGACAATTTCACCGTTATGGTTAACTAATATCAAATCAGAAACCCGAATATGACCAAAGTACATGCCAAAGGGATTTACCCAGAAATGATCGGTGAATTCGGGGTCACGCACGGTGATATGTCCCGCAATTCCTTCATCAAACCCGTAGCGGGCAAATAGACGGAAGGCGGCGGCTAAGTGTTGTTGGCGGTGCAGGCGTTCCGCTTCTTTTGAGGTAAATGTTGGCGGTTGGGGAAGTTGGGTTGATTTTGAGGTTTGAATGGCTAATTGGGGATCAATTGAAGAAACCATAGATAGTTAGTAAATTCAGTCGGTAGATAAAAATAGATTGAACTATTTTATCAATGTTTAACCCACATTTTCGTAGGGGCGCACTGACGTGCGCCCTGATACTGAAGTGAAATGGTACTGATATCATGTTTGGTTAAACACCCCTGAATGAAAACTCCTGAAACGATAGCTTTTACAGTATTGCAATTAGGAGCAATTGTCAAGATATGATTTGATTTGAGCGTTTATGGTTGGTGTTTTAACGTTTAGGGCGCTAAAGCGCAACTACAAGCGCAACTACAAGCACAACTACAAGCGCAACTACAAGCGCAACTACAAGCGTAACTATTCAAAAATTACGGATAGTTCAACAACCTCCTGTTCCGTTAAACCGAAGTATTGGGCGCGAATGGTTTTTCCGGATTCTACGGGCATTAATGGGGTGATTGTTCCTAATGATAATAAGTCGCCTTTCTTCAGTCGCTTTCCTACGGATTTTAAATCATCCCGCAACCATAAAACTACGTCTAAGGGGTGTTCTAATAGTACATTACTTGTACCTGTGGCTAATTCCTTTCCGGTTTCATCCACAATCACTATTTGAATCTTACCTAACCGTTCTTGCCATTCGGGAGTAGCCGCCAGGGGAATCGGTTCGCCCACAATTCCTAAACGCGCCCCCACGTTAATTGCTATTAAATCAGCGGCGTCTAATTTTACCCCAGAGTCATAGATTAAATCTGGCAGTTCAATAAAGGGAATGACGGCATCTAAGGCGGCTAAAACCTCTTGGCGAGTTGTGGCTTCATTAATTGCATCACTTCCGACTCTGACGATTAAATCTCCTTCAAACAGGGGACGTGCGCCAAAATTGGCGGGGACAATTGACCCACTGGGTAGCAGCATTTGTTCTAAGAGAATCCCGCGTAAGGGATGAGATACATTAAACCGTTCTTGTGCGGTTGTATTTGTGAGTCCTGCTTTATATCCGATACTTTGTCCTAAAATAGGAGCAAGTCTTTCTATAAAACGATCGCGGAATTGTTCGGCTTCGGTTACAGTTAAGTCGGGTGGTGTGGTTTCCAGAGGAATACGGTTGATGTAATGGGTAACTAATTCTTCAAGAAACCGCGAATTTGGCGTTATAACAACACCAGCACAAGCCAATTCATCCTTGGTTTGGCAAGCGGTGCGTTTCTGGTTTGCTGTCGCCTCAACCGTACCTAACCCAAAAATTTGACTCCCTAATACAATTGTGAGAACAGCAGATTGCCAATAGTTATTTGTCATTTGTCATTTGTCTTATGTCATTCGTCATTTAGTCGGGGCGGGTTTAGTAACATCAGGGTGCAAATCAAATGTTAATGGTAAAACCCGCCCCTACAACAGACGTTCCATCTTCCCCATCTTCCCCATCACTACTCGCCACTATCTCCAGTTAATCTAATCTCTTCTAACACCTCTAACCCTGCCAAAAATTGCCGATCATTGCTAATATGAGGAAACTTTAACTGAGAATCGGGAACACCGCGTTCTAACTGACGCTGACGCAAAATGGCAAAACTACCGGGTGCTAATATCCGTAAGCGGGGCGCGGGGATATAATTATCCGGTCGTTTTACGGCATAAGATGTATTTGCTTGTTGCAGTTTACGGTCAAAACTGGTGAGAAAAGCTTGGGGATTGTCCAAACGTTGACCTGGTGCTAACTCAATATTAATTAAATAATGGGCGGTGACAATACTCTCCGAAAGGGTTAGACAAAAGTCTTCTAAAGGTACGTCAAATTCCTGTTGTAAAGCTTGCATCACCTGCGTTGCATGGTGTTCCGTTGTCTTCTCTGTAGTAGCCGACAGGGTTCCGCCGCGACGATAACGGAAAACAATTAAGGGTGTCTTATTGTAAAATCCCACAACTTCGATTACATCACCAATATCGTAGCGATAAAACCCACTATAATTTGTGGTTAAAAGGCGATAGTGTTCCCCTACTTTAACCTCAGTCGCCAGTAGGGTTTTGGGATGTTCGGCGTCCCATTGATCTTCGGGAACAAATTCAAAGAAGCCGCTTTCAATCGCCAAAATACTCCCATCGGTATCTACATCCGGGTAGATACTAAATGTGGCTTCTGCTGAGGAATAAACCGCCCCAAACACAGGCGTATTGCCAAAATAATCGGGAAAGCGCTGAAAGTAAAAATCAGACGTACCGCCGCGTGCGGTGGCGACAAAGGATAACTCTGACCAAACTTGTTTCGGAGTTAGGCGTCCCTCTTGGTGTAAAATATCTCGTAGTTCCTGTGCCCGTTCCGGATACGCTGACCATTGATCCTCTAATTGTGACCGAATCCCGGATTCTAAGTCTAGCCAATCGGCTATTGTCCCTTTTTCTAAATCCCGAATTAAATCTTCGGCGTAGGTTTCCAAATAACTTGCCGTTCGTAGCAGGAGCATGGGAAAATTAGCAATCATCCCTCGCATGGTGCGATCGCGTAGCGCAAACAGTAAGCAAACGTAATGGCGGACTAGGCTATCCCCCGGTTGCAGGGTTTCAAAGGGATGGGCAAACAGTTGTTGGTAGAGAAATTTCCCCATCCGCAGTACGCCAACACTGGCATAACCGTACCGAATCCCTCCTGGCGTCTGTCCCAGGGGTTGCACGGAGTTGGTAATTAAGAGTTTACCAAACTTACGGTTGCGAGTGTTCAGCGCATCGGCTAAGAACCCCATACTGGTTAAGTTAGCCCCTCTTAGGGAATTTTGAAACCGCTTGGTTACGGGAATCAGCTTCTTTGAACCCGTAGAACCACTGGTGAGATTAAGATAGACAACGGGGTCAGGGGTTAAAATATTAGACTCACCCTGGAAAATGCGTTCAGTGTAGGGTTCATAACTACTATAGGGCAGAACCGGGACGCGATCGCGAAATTGGTCGATGGTTCTAATCTCTCTCAACCCCCATTTCCGCCCTAGTTCGGTGTTACCATACTGTCGCAACAGCTTTAGCAGAAACCGTTCCTGTACCGCCTCCGTCTGATGCGTCTTGTTCACGAAATTGGCTTTAACCTGTCGGGTTAGCGTGGTTAATAGGGGCAGTACATAGTTTGACATGACATCCTCACACCAGTTGAATTTGAGCGGATATTGGGCGTTTCTGGTTAGCAGAATCAGTTTTTGGCAATTTTTCCGGCATTTTTCGGCAATTTATGGTATCTTCTTATACCGTGTCGTTGTCCAGATTCCTATCCTTGTTCGCCAATGACCGATCGCAAATTTCATCATTTTGGTCACTTCTTTGATCAATTGTCAAGTGTTTTGAACATCATCTCGGATATCGCCCCCACCCCTACTCTTTAATATAGAGTTGAACCCTTGCCAAGATGCGCTTTGTTTAGTCTTTGTTCCCGTTTCTCAAATGTTCCCGACTGCTAGACGTTTCAGCGGCTTACCTAACCATCGACAATCTTTTCTCAGGAGTTTGATGTGCCAATGAACCTTTCGATTTCCTCTGTACCGCGTGTCGATATATCTACCCTCACGCCAGAAGCCTTTAGCCAACGCTATCAACAAACGGGTACACCTGTCGTGATTACCGGATTGCTGGAGAATGAACCAGACTGGACGCTGGATTATCTTTGTGCAAAAATTGGCGATCGTGAGTTTATAGTGCGGAATTATGAACGGGCTAATTATAACAGTGGAGAGGCTAAACATTCTCGCGTCGGTAGTGGCGTCGCCTTAGAAACGATGCGATTCTCTGACTATGCCGAACTTTTGCGCCGTGGCGAAGTTCAAGAAAATGATCTTTATCTGGGGAAAGCCCCCCTCAAGACTACCCAACTAACCCAAACCTCTACCTGGAAAACCTTGGGCGACAAACTTGGTTTTACTCAACCTGTCACCGACTTTAAAATGTATATTGGTTCAGGAAGTCATCGTTCTGGATTGCATTACGATATCCTGGATAATACCCTCATTCAACTGCATGGCGTCAAAAAAATTGTCTTGTTTCCTCCCTCTCAAACCTACAATCTTTATCCCTTTCCCATTCTCGGTCATTTACGTCATGGGATGAAGTTGCGGTGCTGTTTTAGTCAGGTGTCTTTAGAGCATCCCGATTTTGACGCCTTTCCTAAATTTAAGCAAGCCCTAGAACATAAAAAAGAGGTCATTTTAGAACGCGGAGAAACCCTTTATTTACCTGCTGGCTGGTGGCATGATGTCAGCGGAATTCATAACACGATGATGTGTTCAGTCAATCGATTCTGGCGCATTTATCCGGCTAGACGCGCCTGGTTGAATTGGGAACGATGGCGGTCTATCCTGGGAGTTTTCTGTGCTATTCCTTATATAGGAAGCAATTTAATCGCGGCTTTATTTCAGCCTCATCCCCAATCCACAATTCGCCAAATATTGTACAGAATTTAATTCGATGGTTCAAATTCCCACAAAAGAATTAACCCTAGCCGAGTTTTTAGACTTACCAGAAACTCAGCCTGCTAGTGAATACATTAATGGTCAAGTCATCCAAAAACCGATGCCCCAAGGTAAACACAGCACAATTCAGGGAGAACTAATTACAACGGTTAATGCTGAGGTTAAGCCTCAACGTATTGCTTGGGCATTTCCCGAATTACGGTGTACATTTGCTGGACGTTCCGTCGTGCCGGATATTGCTGTTTTTACGTGGAATCGTATTCCTTTAGATGAACAGGGTGATATTGCCAATGTTTTTGCTACACCTCCAGATTGGACAATTGAGATTTTATCTCCCGACCAAAGCCAAACGAAAGTAATCAGTAATATTCTTCATTGTCTCAATGCAGGTTGCCAGATGGGTTGGTTAATTGATCCGACAGAGAAGTCTGTGCTTGCCTATCCTGCTAATCAACAACCCAGGATTTTTCAAGAGCCAGATCAGGTACTTCCCACTCCAGAATTTATGGGAGACTTTAAGTTGAGTGTTGGCGAATTATTTGGCTGGCTAAAACCCAGCAATATTTAACCCTCTGATATACCGTAGGGTAGATGAGTTAAAGGTGTCTAGTTGGTCGATATAGAAGAAATCAAAGAGTTGCCACTAAGCGAAGTTAATCCGAATAAGACCTGTGAAGGCGAAAGAGCGATCGCAAAGTGGAGTAGACAAGAGGTGATTCATACAGAATTGATCTCGATTTTCCATGAGGATGCTTTGATGAGTTGTCGCTTGTCCGATATCGGACAATTGCTGAGTCCAAGGATATTATATTTGTCTGCCGTCGGGTAGTGTATGATAAGGTAATGGAAAAGAAAGGGATTAGATTAATGACAATTGGGGGAAGCTTTGCAGGTGACTCCTTGGTATTTTTGAAGGAGTTAAGCTGATGAACAGGATGACAATTGAGGATATCTATCAGTTTTTTCAAGACCCTCCTCCAAACTATCTCAACAAGGAACTAGCGGTATGTTATGTGTTGTCTGTCCTCATAGAAGGGGATACTTATGGCACTCACTTGATCCAACAACTCGAACACGAATACCCAACCTATCGCCTGTCTGATACAGTTCTGTACAGCACTCTCGTGTTTCTCGAAGAAGTTGGGGCAATTACGGGGTATTGGAAAAAAGTGGAAGGACGAGGACGCCCCCGACGTACATATGAGATCTCTGATGATTGGCGAGATAAAGCTCGCGAATTAGCAGGGTTTTGGCGTAGGTATATCACTCAAGAGAAACAAGCAATATAGCACATTTCGGCAGAATTACACCATCAGTGACCACCAAAACCAACTCAAGGCGAGGTGTAAATATGGGTTTGTGGGACTAACTGATGTGTTGCACCAAAACCCCGTGGAAAGTCTCCAGGTTGGATCGAGGGGAACAAGCGTACTAAACGAACTCGTTATCCTGTGGTCAAAAAAGGTAAAGTACGACACAAAAAGCGGTTGAGAAAAGCCTCTTAATCTCTAATTTTTCAGTAATTTTACTTCTTTCTCAGCTTTGAGTGATAGCTGGGTTAATTTTTCGTAGTCTAAACTCCAGTATATAAGGTGCGTTACGCTGCGCTAACACACCCTACATATAGACATATAGCTACATATAGCCAGTAGGGTGGGTTAGGCGGTGTTGAATTTAGGAGACAACCATTCATTCGATATCTGCCGTAACCCACCAAACATCTCACTCAGGGCGCAAGCCTTGCGCCACTACATACTGACAATCATGCACTCAAAGAATAAAAATGATGCACTAGGCGCATATTTGCTTAAATTTTGTAATTAAATATACGAAACCTCCCTGGCAAGGGTGTGATTCTTGTAGCGGACATCGGGGAACCGTAAACAAAATACTTCGGTTAATTGAGAGCAATTGAAAAGGGTATTAGTCTATCCTTGAGCAACAATTCACTCAGCCACTGATGAATTCGGTGGATAAGAAAATTGCTCGATTAAAATTGCCCCCATTCTGAAATTTTTACACAGGGTTAAGTAACAGATGCTGCAAGAATTATGGTCATTTCGCGGTCGATACCGCATCTTACATCTAACGTGGTTCGCCTTCTTTCTCTCTTTTGTCGTTTGGTTCAATTTTGCCCCATTAGCGACAGCCGTACAAGAAGAATTAGGCTTGAGTGCGGCACAAATTCGGACATTGGCGATTTGTAACGTAGCGCTGACGGTACCGGCTCGGATTATTATCGGTATGTTACTCGACCGTTTTGGTCCACGGTTAACCTATTCTGTGTTGCTGGTTTATGCCGCCATTCCTTGTATTGCCTTTTCCCTGGCACAAGACTTTAGCCAATTAGTGATCAGCCGTTTAGCCCTAAGTATTGTAGGTGCAGGCTTCGTGATTGGTATCCGCATGGTGGCGGAATGGTTTCCCCCCAAAGAAATTGGCTTGGCTGAAGGAATTTATGGGGGATGGGGTAACTTTGGTTCGGCTGCATCTGCGTTTGCCCTACCCACAATCGCGGCGTTATTAACGGTTGGCGCTGGGGGTGGATTGATCAACTGGCGATTAGCGATCGCACTCACTGGTATTATTGCTGCACTCTATGGCATCTTTTACTATAGAAACGTTCAAGATACACCTCCGGGTAAAGTTTATCAGAAACCCAAGCGTCATGGTGGCTTAGAAGTCACCACCAAGCGGGACTTTGGATTCCTGATGCTGATGAATGTTCCTCTGGTGGGTGTTCTGGCTGTCTTGGCTTGGCGTTTAAGTAATGTTGGTTTCTTAGATCGAACTGGATTAATTATCACCTGGTTAGCGCTGTTGGGGTTATATCTGTTCCAGGCTTACAAATGCTGGGATGTAAATAAAGACCTGATGACCAATCAAAAACGGTATCCTGCTAATGATCGCTATAACTTCTCCCAAGTCGCCCTTCTGGAATTAACGTATGTGGTCAACTTTGGTTCAGAATTAGCCGTTGTGTCTATGCTTCCCGCCTTTTTTGAAGGAACCTTTGGATTGAGTAAGCAATTAGCGGGAATGATTGCTGCTAGTTATGCGTTTATGAACTTAGTTTCACGTCCCGGTGGTGGATTAATTTCAGATACTTTAGGAAGCCGGAAATGGACGATGACGGTGTTGACAGGATGCATGGGAATTGGCTATCTGATGTTGAGTACCGTAAATGGGAGTTGGTGGCTACCTGCTGCGGTTATTCTCACCATGGGGTGTTCCTTCTTTGTCCAAGCTGGTGAAGGGTCTACCTTTGCCATGGTGCCGTTAATCAAACGCCGAGTTACGGGTCAGATTGCGGGGAATGTTGGGGCGTATGGTAATGTGGGTGCTGTTGCCTATCTCACCCTATTTAGTTTGCTCCCAGAAGGCGATTTCGGTAACCGCGTTTTCTTCCAAACCTTAGGAGTTACAGCATTAGTGGTTACCTTCCTCTGTTGGTTCTTCCTCAGAGAACCTAAAGGATCTTTTGCGACACATCATGAAGGGGAAGAAACCGAATTGCCAGTCGAAGGTGTTCCAGTTTTGGTGGATGAACAAACCCATTGATGATGATGATTCATTGGTAAGTTAGCCAATTATCGACATCCCTTTGTAGAGACGTAGCATGCTACGTCTCTACAGGTTTATGGAGGGATTTGAGTGAATCTTTTAAAATTTGGTTTATGTGTTTCAATCCCGTTGCCGGGATTCATTATAAGGAAACTACTACAGCTACAGCGTAGCGGTCAACGTCATGGAAGTTTCAATCCCGTTGCCGGGATTCATTATAAGGAAACCCCGCCCTCTGAAACCCTTTCTAGCCGGGACTCCCACAGTCAATTTTGACGGCTGACGAAATCCAAACGCTGAAATGGACTTTTTGCCTTTTTTGCCCTTTCTCAAAAACGGCTGAAATCTTTAATTGTCAAGGTTCCTAGCGTTTTGACGGCAAACCGGGTTTTTTGCCCCCGCTTCGTCCCGTCAAAAATCCGCTTATTCACATCATAGAATAAGGCTCTCATCTTGTCGAGGTTAGCGCGTAGGTTGGAGAGCGATCGCGACACCCAATATCCCAGACGATTGGCTGAGATGAGACGTTGTTCACCCGAATGCGATCGCGTTTGCCCAGTTCATCAACCAGCGCCTAACCTCTATTATCTCATAGTGAAATACGCTCATTTTCACACCATTCTGTAAAATTAGCATTTCTCCAATGTAATTTTTTCATATCCCATGACTTTTTGTGGCTGTTTATACCAAATCAACAATTTTATTTCCTTAACCTGAACTGAAAGATAGTCAAAAAGATATGAATTCTAAATTTTAATTCCCTGTTCCCTGTGACACACCGAGCGAAGCCGAGGTGTTCCCCGTTCCCTGTTCCCTAAAAAAATCCATGACTAACTCAACAAAAACACTTTGTCCCTATTGCGGTGTGGGCTGTGGTTTAGAGGTCACACCACCCGCCCAATCCGGTAAAGCCACTCATCGCGATAGTGAAGGAACACCAATATGGCGAGTACGGGGCGATCGCGATCATCCCTCCAGCCAGGGAAAAGTTTGTGTCAAGGGAGCGACAGTAAGCGAATCCTTAGATAAAAATCGTCTCAAATATCCGATGATGCGAGACTCATTGGATCAGCCCTTTCGACGAGTCAGTTGGGATGAAGCCCTCGATCGCATCGTCCTCCAACTGCAAACCGTCCGCTTTACCCAAGGACCTGAATCCATCTGTATGTATGGTTCCGGTCAATTTCAAACCGAAGACTATTATATTGCCCAAAAATTACTCAAAGGTTGTCTGGGTACTAACAATTTTGACGCCAATTCTCGCCTCTGTATGTCCTCCGCCGTCTCAGGTTATATCCAGAGTTTCGGATCAGATGGTCCCCCCTGTTGCTACGAGGATTTAGAACAAACAGATTGTGCCTTTTTAATTGGTACAAATACCGCCGAATGTCACCCAATCGTATTTAATCGCCTGCACAAACATTGTAAAAAGAACCGCAAGGTGAAAATGATTGTGGTTGACCCCCGGCGTACTCCTACCGCAGAAGCTGCTGATTTACATTTAGCGATTCGACCAGGTACGGATATAGACTTGCTGAATGGAATTGCCCATTTGCTGATGCGTTGGGGGAAAATTAATACCCTATTTATTGATGACTGTACGCGAGACTTTCCCCTCTACGCCGATATCATTCGCCACTATCCCCCCGAACTTGTAGCGCGTAAGTGTGGGATTCGGTTAGATGAATTGGAGAAGGCGGCTCGATATTGGGGGGATGCGGAACGAGTATTATCCCTGTGGTCCATGGGGATGAACCAATCCTCGGAAGGAACCGCCAAAGTCCGCACATTAATTAACTTACACCTGATGACCGGAACCCTTGGTAGACCGGGTTCTGGACCCTTTTCCCTCACCGGACAACCCAATGCCATGGGGGGACGAGAAGCAGGGGGACTGGCGCATATTCTTCCCGGTTATCGGTTGGTCAAGAATCCCCAACATCGGGCAGAATTGGAACAATTGTGGGGACTCAAGCCGGGACAAATTTCCCCAGAACCGGGTTTACCAGCTTGGGATATGATCCTGGGATTAGAGACAGGTGCAGTCGGATTCCTCTGGATTGCGGCGACGAATCCGGCGGTGAGTATGCCCGATTTAGAACGAACGAAAGCGGCGTTGAAACAGTCCCCGTTTACGGTGTATCAAGACGCCTATTATCCCACCGAAACCGCCGCTTATGCTCATGTCATCCTTCCTGCCGCTCAGTGGAGTGAAAAAACGGGAACGATGACGAATTCCGAACGGGTGGTAACCTTATGTCCCCAATTCCGCAACCGAGTGGGCGAATCTAGAGCCGATTGGGAAATCTTTGCCGAAGTTGGGAGGCGTTTAGGGTTTACGGAACACTTTGACTTTGCGGATTCGGCGGCGGTGCATCGGGAGTTCGTGCAACTCACCCGTGGGCGGGTTTGCGATATGACGGGTATTAGCTATGAGCAGTTACAGGAGGGTCCCATTCAGTGGCCCCATCCGCAGGAAAACCCGGAGGCGGGGTTTACCGATAAGTCCTCAACCTCTAACGAGACTAAACCCACCCCGACAAATACAAAACGATTGTACACAGATTGGCGCTTCCCCACCGCCGATGGACGGGCAAAGTTTGCGGCGTATCACTCACGGGGATTGGCAGAACCCCCTGATCCGAATTATCCGTTGGTCTTGACAACAGGACGCCTTTATGGTCACTGGCACACCCAAACTCGGACGGGTCATATTCCCAAGATTCAGCAAATGCATCCGCAACCGTTCCTAGAAATCCATCCCCGTGATGCCCAGAAACTAGGGATTGAAGACGGGAATTGGGTAGACGTGCGATCGCGCCGGGGCAAAAGTCGGTTTCCGGCTCAGGTAACGAAAGCGATCGCGCCAGGGACGGTATTTGTGCCGATGCATTGGGGGGCGTTGTGGGCAGCCAATGCCGAAGCGAATGCCTTAACCCATCCAGAATCTTGTCCGGATTCAGGACAACCGGAGTTAAAAGCTTGTGCGGTGCAGGTGAGTTTAGTCCCAGAGTCCGCAGAGGTGTTATGGGAACAGGAGGTTGAGCAACAGTCGATGTTGGGCAAATAAACCCGATTTGAATGTCCACAAGTAGGGTGGGTTAGGCGGTGCTTCGTAAAAAAACGAACCATCTAATCCCATATCCGCCGTAACCCACCAGGTTATCCCTTCAAAAACAGCGCCATTAAGTAAAGGGCGACCCGAGTCAATTGAATGGACGCCGTTGTGAATTAATGCAAGCGGGTCGCCCCTACCATAATCAACCGTAGGGGCGCACAGACGTGCGCCCTTTGTCACAGGTTATCGGTAAAACCCGTCATTCATCCCCGAATCACCACAATGGCACGATTTCCGGGAGTTTGTGCCGACTCTGTGGTTGTGCGATCGCTAATTGGTGGAAGTCCCTGGCGCTGGTCGAAAATCACCAGCCAGCCCGTATCTAGACCCAACCCCGCCAGATAGCGATCCAGTTGTTCTAACCCAGCTTTTATCGGATCAGGACGCCCCTCGCGCCACACTTTTAACTCCATCCCTAATGTGACATCCCCATAACGCAGACATAGATCCATCCGATCCGTACCAATGGCATATTCCCGTTCCAAAGTACCGCCTCCATTCACCACCCGATGCAAAAATGCCATGAGTACCAGATGAGGCGCAATCTCATGGTAGGGCGCACTTTTAAGTAACGGTTCCCCATGCTGTCGCCAAAAACTAAGAAACGCATTCAAGAGTTCCTCTGGAGCAAGTTTTCCGTCTGGAGTCAGCCAACTGGGGGAAATTTGCGGTAAGGATGCTTGCGGGGTTTGGCTTAACACCCGAGGGAGTACCTCCTGATAGATGGGATTCGCGATCGCTAATCCTCCCTGGGGACTCATGCAACACAAGCCCAAATCCATCAGGAATTGTACATCATCATTGGGAATATCCCCCAACTCCCGACCGACAAGCATGGGTTCAATAATCGCCCGTACCCGATCTTCCTGAAGTAGGCTAGCTAAACTATCCAGGTGAGTATCTTGTCGTTGAATCAATATTTCCTTAGCTTGCTCGATATGATCCACTGTGATTACCTGTTGCGGATCAGGCAAAATGACTTCCACAATTTCTTTGGCTAAGGCATTGACTAACCAGGGTTGACCCTGGGTTAATGCAAATGCTCGCTGTACTGCCTCACGCTCAAAAACCTGCCCGGTTTCGTTGGTATGCTGCTCGTACAATTGGGCGACTTCTTTGGCGGTAAAGTTGCTTAGGGTCAAGGATTTAATCTTGATATTGAAGGGACTTGAAATGTTCAAGCGGTTACTCCCCCCAGAGGCGATTTTATAGTCCCGTACATCCCGCACCCCAATCAGCGCCAGAGAGTGAGGAAATCGTTGGGGACGTTTGGGATACCCAGAACGCAATTGACGCAGTACCGAAATTAGGGTTTCATCCTGCAACGCATCAATTTCATCGATGAACAAGACAAGGGGACGGGGGGAGACTTTTGCCCAAGCCCTTAATGCGGACTGGATACGCTGTCCGGGTTCTGCCGGAGACCATTGCGGTGGATGGAGTTCTGTGGGTAAATAGTCTTCGGCATTCTCGCGCCAACTGCCCAGCATGGCGTTTTCTGCGACTCCTGGATCATGGGGAAAGGCAGCGCCGACTTCTGCGGATACCATGACGGCGGCGTATTGTCCACTGGCAGTTAACTGTTGGGCGAGGGCAAGCATGGCGGTGGTTTTGCCTGTTTGTCGGGGCGCATGGATGACAAAGTAGCCCTGCTGCTCAATCAGTCGGTCTAGGTTAGGGAGTCGCGCTAGGGGTGAGAGCATGTAGTGGATGTCGGCTTTGCAAGGACCGGCTATGTTAAACCATTTGGGCATGGGAGGCAGGTGGCAGAAGGCAGGTGGCAGAAGGCAGGAGGGAACTCTTGAGAGTTTTCCCATCATTTCAAACCCGTTACTTTATGGTATCAATAGTTTTGAATGAGAGACCCTGTAGGGGCGGGTTTCACTACTACCCTTTCGTTCCTCACCTAGATGTGACTAAACCCGCCCCGATCAAGTGCGAGAGTTTTGACCCTTGGCAATGATTGTCGGGCATGGTTTCGAGACTTCCCGTGAACAGTCAGAATGTTTAACCGGGCATGATATGAGTTGGGTTTCGTTCCTCAACCCTAATCCCATATCCGCTGTAACCCACCAGGCAGTGTCCACCTGTAGGGTGGGTTAGGCGGTGCTTCGTAAAAAAACAAACCATCTAATCCCATATCCGCCGTAACCCACCAGGTTATAAACAGCGCCATTGAGTAAAGGGCGACCCGATTCAATTAAGTGGACGCCGTTGTGAATTGATGCAAGCGGGTCGCCCCTACACATCATCCTGGCGTCCTTTGTCAAAGGTTATCGGTAAAATCCGCCCTGACCGAGTTTTGATCGCGTGGATAGTTGACATTTCGTTAATTAAATGCATTCGGGGTAAGTTGGGAAGGCGATCGCACTTGATATCATGTCCTAGAATGACTCAAATTAACGGGAATTTCGATAATAAATTCTGTGCCTTTACCTAAGTCAGACACACAGCTAATTTTACCTTGGTGTTTTTCCACGATAATCTGGTGACTTATGGCTAACCCTAACCCTGTGCCACTCCCCACTGGTTTGGTGGTGAAAAACGGGTCAAAGATATGCTGACGCACATTTTCACTCATGCCAATTCCGTTATCGCTAATCCGAATAATAATGGATTGGGGGAAGTTTTGAGTGTTGAGTGTTGACCCAAGGCTAGGCTGATCTGGAACCTGGTTTATAGGGGTAAATTTTTGGATTTTCGTTTCGCTATTGATGATAATGTTTGTGCGAAACTTGCCCTGACTGACTGTTGAGTTAACCTCCTTATCTCCCCTACTTTCAGACGCGCCATGGCACGTCTCTACACGCTCCTGTGTACCTCCAGATTCTTTATTATTAGAGACTTCAGTGGTAATGGTAATCAATCGAGGTTCGGCTTGACAGTCTAAGGCTTCAATCGCATTATCAAAGATATTGATAAAGACTTGATTTAACTGACTGGCATAACAGGCAACTTGGGGAAGTTGGCTATAGTGTCGAATCACTTGAATTTCTGGGCGATTGCCTTCAGCCCGGAGTCGATGCTGTAACATGAACAGGGTGTTATCGATGCCTTCATGAATATCAACGGGTTTTAATTCTGCTTCATCTAATTTGGAAAAGGATTTGAGCGATCGCACAATTTTCTCGATGCGTTGAACCCCTATTTCCATGGAGTTAATCAGCTTATCCCAATCCTCGACCAGAAACTCTAAATCAATGTC
This sequence comes from Coleofasciculus sp. E2-BRE-01, assembly GCF_040221695.1. Taxonomy (NCBI): domain Bacteria; kingdom Bacillati; phylum Cyanobacteriota; class Cyanophyceae; order Coleofasciculales; family Coleofasciculaceae; genus Coleofasciculus; species Coleofasciculus sp. E2-BRE-01. The sequence continues at coordinate 48,747 of NZ_JAVKEA010000160.1, forward strand.
CTCACTCAGTTGCTGAATCTCGATGGTGGGTTGAGGATAGGTTTGCTGGTAGAGTTGCATCAGTTGTAATAAGTCTTGGAAATAGTTACGGGCATAAGTAATATTGCCGTAGATAAAGTTGGTGGGATTATTGATTTCATGTGCCACTCCCCCAACCATCCGCCCTAAACTGGACATTTTCTCGGTTTGGATCAGTTGGGCTTGGGTGCGTTTTAATTCTTTGAGGGTATCTTGTAGCGCCTTGGCTTTTTTCCGTTCCCGGGTTTCTGATGCTTGTAGTGCCAGTTCCATTTGTTTGCGATCGCTAATATCGCGGTGAGTACCTGTCATCCGCCCAGGTAAACCGTTTTCATTCTCAGCGACGACTTTCCCGTAGTTGGAAATCCACTTATAGTTCCCGGATTTCGTTCGGAGTCGATAGTCTAATTTATAGGGAATAGAGTGATCATGTAAATGTTCTTGTAATAGGTTAATTACCCCTGGTTTATCATCGGGATGGATCAGGTTTTCCCAAGTATTAATATGTCCTGATAGTTCATCACGCTCATAACCCAGCATATCGAACCAGTGATGGGAGAAATACACCTCTCCGGTGTTGACATTCCAATCCCATAACCCATCTCCAGAGGCGTCTAATGCTAGTTGTAAGCGTTCTTCACTCTGGCGTAAGGCGGCTTGCGATCGCGCCCGTTCGATGGCTATTTTGGCAAGGTAGAGAATTTGATCAATTAAGTCTTGATCTAGGTTAGTTGCGGTTTGCGGTTGGTGATAATACCCGGCAAATGTGCCTAAAATGCTGCCATTACTGGATAAAATGGGGACAGACCAACAGGCTCGCAACTCATGAGCTAAGGCTAAGTCTTTATAATCTGCCCATAACGGATCAGTGGCAATATCGGTGACAATAACCGTTTCTTGGCGATACGCCGCCGTACCACAGGAACCCACACCCTCACCAATGTCCACACCATCGATCGCTTGATTATAGGTATCAGGTAAACTCGGTGCTGCACCTAAGCACAGTTTCCCCTGTTCATCGACTAAGAGAAAGGAACAGCGCATTTGCCCAGACTGTTCCTCTAGGAACCGGGCTAACGCTTCCAGGATATCTGGGAGGGGCGCATCGGAGGCAATCTGTTTCAGGAGATCATTTTGCTGTTCTAGCACCATTTGGGCTTGCTTGCGTTCTGTTATATCCAGAACGGTTCCCATTAGTTTAATCACCTGATTTTGGGCATTCAAGACAGGTTGACCTCGACCTTCTAAATAGCGAATTTCACCATCAGGGCGGATAATTCGATATTCGATTGTGTAGGATTGAGGAGTCTTGATCGCGTTTTTTACCTGTTGGGCAAATAAAGGACGATCATCGGGATGAATCCAAGTTAGATGTTGCTTATAGGTGAGGGGGTTTGGGTTAGGTTCAAGCCCATAAATTCGGAAGAGTTCCGTTGACCAAATAATCTCCCCCGTTAGCCGATCCGACTCCCAACTACCAACAGATGCAATTTTCTGGGCTTCGGTGAGTCTGGCTTCAGACAGGCGCAGGTTGGCTTCGGCTGTTTTGCGATCGCTCATATCAATCGCAGCCCCCAGGGTTTGTCGGGTTGTCCCGTCTGCATCCTGTTTAAACACGGTTTCTCGGCAAAATAACCAACGCCATTCCCCATTTTTGTGGCGCATCCGGTACTCTAACTCAAAGACTTCCCCCACGTTGGCATGTTTAATTCGTTGGGCATGATCTGAGAGGATGGCAAAATCATCGGGATGCATCAGTAGCGAGAGAACCTGATTCCCCATGTCTTGGATTTCTTCGGGGGTGTAACCTAAAATTTCATGGATTTCCCGGTTAGCGTAGATATTGCGTCGTTCTACCCAGTCATGAATGTAGATAATATTGGGATTCGCATCATTAATTGCTTGTAACCAGCGCTGAGACTCTTGCAGGGCTTGATCCAGTTGTTGGCGTTCAATTCCTACCGCGATTTCATTCGCAACGGAGGCAAGGGTATGCAAAGTCGATAGGGATAAGGGATGACGGGCGAACATTGCCATAACCCCCACCAGTTCATCTTCAACGATCAGGGGATAACCCGCAAAGGATACCATTCCTTCCCGTCGCGCCCAGTCTGGATCACTGATTTCTGGGTCATTGAGGATATCATTGGTGAGGTGGGGTTGGCGTTGACTGGCGATGCGACCTAGTTTTGAGTCACTCAGAGGTATTTTGGCATGAGCGCCATTAATATGAGTGTATAGTCCCGCCGAGGCTTGTAACTCTAGGATATTGTCTTGGGGATTCAGCGTCCAAATTCGGGCAAAGGCGACATCCAAATGTTGGACAAAAGCCTGAGTACAGCGAAACAGCGTTGGGGATAAATCACTTTCGGAGCTCAAGGCAAATCCGATATCTGAACGCAAGGCTAAGCGCCGCGTATGTTCGGCTAAATCGGCTTGGGCTTTTTGGCGATCGCGAATTTCTTGGTGCAACTGGGCGTTTTGGTTCTGGAGTTGCTGGGTTAATAGTTTGAGATGCAGGTGAATTTTAACCCGGGCTAACACCTCATCCAGTTGAATCGGTTTGCTAATATAGTCAACCGCCCCTAAAGATAATCCTTTGACTTTTGCCTCAGAATTCGACGTATCCACCGCCGCCGTCATAAAAATGACGGGAATATCTTTGGTTTTCTCCCAGGCTTTCAGATGACGACAGGTTTCAAACCCATCCATGTCTGGCATCATCACATCCAGTAAGATCAGATCGGGATTCAATTTCTCTAAGAGTTTCAACCCTTGCTCACCACTTTTAGCAATCCGCACCTCAAAGCCAGCGTCTCTCAAGAAATCCGAAACCAGTTTCAGATTCTCTGGCGTATCATCGATGACTAGAATTTGTGCATAGCTTTCAGAATTATGAATCTCCCCCCAGACGTTCGTCAACTTGTTTGGGGAATCTGGATGTAACTGAGAGTTTGGATAGAGTGACATCTTCTCTTCGCTTAGTTTCCCTTGCCCGGTAATGCTATTCTATTCGCTTGGCACGGGATGGGGTAGATAGAGGAGTCTAGTTTTACTCAAAATTTAACTTAGCTAGCATCGGTGAAACGATCTTCAGTTTCCCGATTACTCTGTCGCCGTTTTTATCTAGCTTGACGCTAGACTAAATCTATCAAAAAGCCGATCGGGTAAAGAGGGCGGGTTTTGTCTGTTCAATTATCTCAGACGATCAACATTGATCCCTAAACCCGCCCCTAAGTTAAATGCTACTGACTTTAGAGTTTGTAGTAAGCGCTTTAGCGCTTCTGGCACTAAAGTGCCTACTACGAACCCAGCTTAAGTCAATGACATTCCCCCTAAGTTAGGTGGACACAATTAAAGTTAGCGGTGGAGATTAGGGAACAGGGAACGGTACAGAATGTCCTAACCTGTCTTGGTACTGCTATAATCTTTCAATTTCAGCAATGCTTTAGCCTTAGCCATTCGCACCAAATGTTCTAAATATTCATAACTTTGCCAAATTTTTTCTTCATCAGGTGTTAACCCGACAGTGCGATTTTTCTCCAACAATGTTTGAATTTGAGTTTGCAAAGCTGGAGAGGGACGCAGGGCAATAATTTCTTCGGGTGTTGGTAGAGTTGCTAAGAATTCCAAGACTTCAGCTATCCCAGAAAAACCAACATGAGTGATAGCTTCAAATTCTCGTAAACCCAGTTCTAGAATTTGAGGTAAGCAATTCTCCAGAGCGTTAACTCGTTGTGCTACATCGTCAGGAAGGTTAAATGTAACTTGCATGGGAAAAATTATCTAGGATATAACGTACTATTTTACAGCGCTTTTCAAGTAAGTGAGGTACACAGACAGATCCCCGACTTCTTGGAGAAGTCGGGGATCTTGCTTAGAGAATGATAAATGACAAAATACCAATCACCAATCCCCAAAATAATTATCCAATAAATCAACAATTTTGTCATAGTCAAACTGAGCCGCTAGTTCCAACACTTCAAGGGCAAAGGGAATATAATCTGGATTAATATCTTGCAGTCGCATCGTTTCCTCCTCAACGCCAGCGACATCCCCCATACTCGCCGCTTCATAGAGAACCCTTAACTCCTCCTGCGTCGGAATTACGCGATCGCCTGATTCCAAATAAGAGTTAGAGGTTTCAGCTTTATCCTGATAAACCCATGACACATTTAAATACACCTGAACTTTCTGAAGTAAGTCTGCTGTAGCAATCGGCTTGGTAATAAAATCAGTACAGCCAGCCTCTAAACTCTCAACGCGGTTATTGGCAAAGGCATTAGCTGAAATGGCAATAATTGGTGTTGTTTTAAACTCAGGGATTTGACGTAATTCTTGGGTCATCTGATGCCCATCCATCACAGGCATAACAATATCAACCAGAATCAAATCCGGTTGCCATTCCCGCGCTTTGTCTAATCCCTCTTGTCCATTCGCGGCTTCTTGGATGTCAAAGCCAATGGGTTCTAAAACACTCCTGAGAACCGCGCAATTTTCCCAGCGATCATCCACAATCAGGATTTTACGTTTAGCACCAGAATACCCCACAATTGTCTCCATCGGTTTTGCCGGAATAAACTTGGCTGAAGAAGAGACTTCCGGTAAATCCACCTCAAACCAGAATTTACTCCCCACGCCGGGATGACTTTCAACCCGAATTTGGCTTCCCATCAAGGCGATGAGTTTCTTCGTAATTGCTAATCCTAATCCGGTGCCTTCATGGTGACGAGAAGTTTCCTTAATTTGCTCGAAAGGTAAGAATATTGTCTCTAAGTCTTCGGCACTCATGCCAATTCCCGTATCTTCAACCTGGAAGCGGATTTTGTCATTTTTCATTTGTCCTTGGTCATTTATCTTTTGTCCTTTGTGAATTATATTTACTGTAAAAGTGACACTGCCTTTATCGGTAAATTTAACCGCATTGGAAAGCAGGTTCATTAAGATTTGACGCAGGCGCTTTTCATCCCCATGAACGACTTGCGGTATCGGGGTAGAATCATTGTAGTTAAAGGTAATATCTTTTTGAATAGCTTTGAGGCGAAATATTTCACAGAGTCCGACGATAAATGAGGGAAAATGAAAGTCTTCGGGATAGAGTTCCAGTTTTCCGGCTTCCACTTTCGACAGGTCTAAAATATCGTTAATCAGGGTGAGTAAGTGTTCACCGCACTGGTGAATAATTTCAATGCCGTCCTTTTGTTTAGAGGTTAAATTAGGATTGGGTTTAAGAATTTGAGCATAGCCTAAAATCCCATTTAGGGGCGTGCGGAGTTCATGACTCATTGAGGCTAAAAACGCACTTTTGGCACGATTGGCGGCTTCGGCAGCATCTTTGGCTTTGGCTAATTCGATCTCAGTTTTCTTCAGGTCAGTTATATCAATTTGAATCCCATCCCAAACCGTGCGCCCATCGGCTAAACGACGGGGGGCGGAACGTAGATAAGACCATTGGAGATCACCGCTAGGTGTTCGGTTTCGCATCTGCATTTCAAACACTGAAAGATTACGTCGCGATTCTTCAGTTAATTGATCTCGTCGCCGACAATCTTCTTCAATTGTTAAATCAAATAACACATTGGCATCCTGGAGAATTACCTCAGGTTTAATTCCGAGTAAGCGTTCAATTCCGGCGGTGATGTAGGAGAAGTAAACCTTGCCATTAGATTCTTGAACGAGTTGATAAATTAAACCATTGGGCAGATTATCGGCTAGAGTACGCAGCCTGTATTCCCGCTCTTGTAACGCTAATTCTGCCTGTTTCCGATCGGTAATATCTTTACCAATTCCCACTGTAGAACCATCGGGTAAGCGAATATTTGCCCAAGTAATTTCTAGAACTTCGCCCCTGCGGGTTTGAGTCTGAAAGTCTTGCCAAGTCCCATCGGCTTTGAGCATAAACTCTAACACTGAGGCGCGATAGTCTGGGTCAGGATAAATCTCTGCCATAATATCAATATCTCGCATTTCTGCCAGTGACCATCCCAATGTTTGCTCCAATGCTGGGTTAATGAATTCTACCTCAACTCCTTCTTTATAGAAACACAACAGGATTGGGATAGAATCAAAAATCGTCTGGAGAATTTCTTTTTGCTGACTCAATGCCAGTTCAGCCTGTTTGCGATCGCTAATATTTCGGGTGAGGGCAATGACTTCAGTTTGATTCAGGGGAACCATTCGCGCCTCGAAGTATTGTTTCCCCTGATTAAGGGGTAGGAAATACTCAACACTAACCAGGGATTCAGTTGTCAAAACCTGATCAATCGCGGCATAGAGTTTTTCTCCGGCATCAGTCGGGAATACGTCTTGAATTTTATGGTTCAGAAATGAGTCGGGTGAGGTATATAACTCCTGATAGTTTTTGGTGCGAAAATCCAGAATCGTGCCATCTGCTGCCAGCCGAAATAGGATATCCGGAAACGCATCAAAAATAGCTTGCATTTCCTGATTCGTTTGCCGTAATTGGGTTTCCACCTGTTTCAATTCGGTGAGATTCCGACAATTGACCACGACGCCGGAAATCTGCTGATTAGCATCCAGGTAAGGGATATAGGTGACGCTGATAAATTCCTGTTTCCCTACTGGATAATCAAACCATTCTTCATAGCTTACCGTTTCACCTGCCAGACAGCGATCTAAATTCGGTTTAATCACCTGTTCAAACACCTCATCTCCCAGCAATTCACTCACCGAATGACCAACAATTTCGTTATAGTGTTTTTGATTCCAATCCAGATAGGCTTGATTGACAATCTGATAAGTGTAATTGCTATCCACCAAGGAAATGGCATCGATTGTTGATGACACAATCCGTTCATACCGTCGCAAGGCATCTTCGGCTTCTTTGAGTTCAGTAATATCTTGAGACGTTCCCAAAATCCTAATCACCCGATTATTTTCATCCCGCTCAAATACCACTTCCCGTGACAGTAACCAGCGCCACGAGCCATCTTTATGGCGAAATCGACTCTCAGTGGTTAAGATATCGCTATCTGATGCCGTGTTCCAAAAGTTTATATTCCGCTCAATTAACGGCAAGTCATCGGGATGGAGGACATCCAGGAAAAACTGTATTCCTCGTCCGACAATTTCGGCGGGAGTGTAGCCTAAGATATCCAGAGATTGTCGATTAATATAGAGATCGGTTCCCGCCGTTGGGTCAAACAGGTAAAGCAGTTGTGGCGAAGTATTGATGATTTTTTCAATAAACCGTTGATTTTCCTTAAGTTGGAGTTCAATCTGTTTGCGATCGCTAATATTAAAGCTAGTGCCAATCAGTCGATAAATGCGGGATTTGCTGTCTTTAATAGGGGTTAAATTACTAATCCACCAAGAGTCTTTTCCCTTCAGGTGCAGCGAATGTTCATAGGTTATTTTTTCTCCTGCTGCCAGACAGCGGCGATACCGTTGACACACCGCCTCAGCAATGTCTGGCGCTAATACCTCTTGTGGCGTTTTCCCTTGTATTTCTGAGTTACGCAGACCGGACATCCGTTCATGGGTGGGATTAATACTAACATAGCGAAATTCACCATTGTCCAGAACGTCAACGATAAAGACAGCCGCTTCAATGCCTTCGTAAATACTGCGTAAAAATGCTTCCCCTTCTTTTAAGGATTCCTCAGCTTGCTTCCATTCCGTGATATCTTGGGCGACAACCATCCCAGCAATAATCTCTCCCGCCTCATTTCGCACCGCCCGAGTCTGTACCAGATGAATATTATTTCGATAGGGTATTTCCAGGCTTTTTTCTATCCCGGCTAAAGCGTCACGATACAGGGGTTCAACTACGGCACATTCTTGGTCAGATAAGACCTCCCCAATTGTTTTTCCTTCTAAGACATTCCGACTATATCCTGATCCTGACCGACCTAATCCTTGACCATCCGCCACTAAATACCGAAGATCCTGATCAAACAAGAAAATTGCGCCATTGGGGAAATGTTTTGCCATGGTACGATACAGTTGCTCACTGTAGCGTAAGGCTTCTTCCGCTTGTTTTCGTTCAGTAATATCTTCAACTAATCCGATAAACCGCAAAGGTTCTCCTGTTTCATCCCGCACCAAAGAAATATCAGCAGTAATCCAGCGTTGTTCACCATTGGCTCGAATGATTCGATACTCCCGCTTCACTGAATGTCCTTGAAACTGTTGGTTAAGGGAATTGAGAACCAACGGACGATCCTCTGGATGTATCGCCTCCAGCCAGGATTCTGGGTCTTGATATAAACTCTCACAGGAACGTCCCCACATCCTTTCGTAGGCGGGACTAACGTAAAGAAACGTACCGGAACTGACGGAGCGAACAAAGAAGAACTGACTCACGGTGCTGGCAATTTCTTGGAAGCGGTTCTCGCTCCTGATTAAGGCTTGTTCAAACTGCTTGCGATCGGTGATATCCTGGGTGACAACCATCCCGGCGATGATGTTACCCGCATCATTTCTCACCGCCGTACTCTGACATAAATAGGTAAACCCTCCGAGGTTAATTTCTTGAGTCTGCTCAATTCCGGCTAACGCGGCATGATAAAGTGGCTCAACCATGGCACAGTTTTCTGGCGGTAAAACCTCCAAGGGGGTTTTGCCAAGCAAGGCTTCCCCGCGATGTCCGGCTTCGGCTAACGCCTGACCATCCGCCACCAGATAGCGTAGGTTGTGGTCAAACAGAAAGATTGCTCCATTGGGGAAGTTCTTAGCCATGGCGCGATACAGGTATTCACTGGTACGGAGAGCCTCTTCTACCCGTTTGCGATCGCTAATATCCCGCGCTACCCAAATTACCGCCTGATCGGACAAAGGCGTAATAGAGATAGTAAACCATATCTCATGGTTATCTTGGTTTAAATTCCAGTCAAAATAAAGGGGTTGCTGGGTGTCCAATACCTGTTGCACTTGGCTGAACCAAAGTTCCTCCGGGTCTTGAACAAACTGCTCGACAATGATATTTAGCAGCTCAGTGTCTTCCGAGGATAAGTAGGTTCGTTTAGTCGGGGCAACTTCGATACCTTTCTGCCTATCAATAATTAGGATAATATCGTTAATCGCCTCAAAAATAGTCCGAATTCGTTGCTCAGAACTATACAGCTTACCTGTGATTAACTGACGTTCTGCTATTTCTCGCTTTAATTGTTTATTCGCTTCCCTTAACTCAGCCGTTTGTTGAGCAACGTTGGCTTCTAGAGTACGATTATAATTCCGTTGAAGTGCCTCGGCTCGCTTGCGTTCGGTGATATCAAAAAAGGCGACGATTGCGCCGATAATTGTCCCCGTTTGCTCGAATAAAGGTGTTGCATAAGCTTCTACGGGAATAATCCGACTCCGTTGATGAATGACCATATCATCCACCATCATTTGTTCCCCATTCAGAGCGCGAACGACAGGCAGATTTTCTTCCGGATACAACTGCTGGGTGTCGCTCTGATAAATCTGATAGGTTACGGCTAAGTCCTCGATTTTGGCATCGGGTAATGTCTCAATTTCCAGTAACTCTTTTGACTTTTGATTAGCATAGGTCAATTGTCCAGTTACATCATGAACCGATATGCCCACGGGTATGGCTGCCAGAATTTGATTCAACTGGTTTTTACTCTGGTTTAAAGCTTGATTGGAGGCTTGCAACTGATTAAAATACTGGTGTAATTGCGCTACCATTGTGTTAAAAGAATTTGCCAGTTGACCGACTTCATCCTTACGGTTAATCGGCAGGGATTGCTGCCATTCTCCCCGTGCGATCGCGTCAGCGGCTCTATTTAACTTCAGAATCGGTTTTGTCACCCAGCGAACGGTAATAATTCCCAGCACAATAGACAGGATTAATGCCGCAACACACAATCCTATCGTGGTGCGCGTATTGGCATAAACTTCTGCCATAAAGTCTGATTCCGGAACCACGGTAACAATTAACCAATTCAACCCCGATTGCTCCTGGATGGGGTTAATTTGCAGGAAATAGCGATTGTGGTTAAATGTAAACTTAAACGTTTGGTCTTGCTTGATTTCAGACCAGTGATTAACCTGATTCAATAGAAAGCTTACAGACGCTTGAGTCAGAGGATTCCTACTCTGTTGAACAGGTAGCCGCCAGTCTTGAGGATTTAAGTTTTTCTGATAATCTGACTCTAAATCTGGATTAAAGGGTATTTCACCCGTAGAACTAGCAACCAGTTCTCCTTTTTGATTAACAATGAAAACTTGACCCGTTTGTCCCACTTCCACATTCTCTAGAAACTCAGCCAACTCAGGCAGAAAAAAGGTAGCGACCACAATCCCTTGAAACGTCCCCTCTGAGTCATTAAACGGCAAAAAATTAGCGATCAGCAATAGGGGTTGATCAACGCCCTGGGATAAACTAACAAGCGGATGCCAAATTCCTTTACCGGCTTGCTTTGTCGCTTGATACCAAGAATCACCTTGGGGTGGATCAGTGTGGGGATCAAAGTCATATCTAACTTGGGTTCGTTTAATTCGCTGACCCTGAAGATTGGCAGTATAGTAGTGAAAGGCGTAGTTCGTCGATTGATCTAAAACACGGATAACTAAAGAATCACTTGCTAATAATTTGCCTACATTCAAGAATTCTCGTTCCTCAGTGACGATTGCCATACTACTCACCGTGTCATAAATTTGCAGTTGCTGGGCGAAGTAGCGTTCTAAACCCGGAAAATTTTTCCAGTCTACAACTCCAGTGCGAATAGCGGCGGCAAGGTTTTGAGTAATATGCTGAGGAATCTCGATATAATGAGACACATTTTGCTCGACACGTTCGTCCACCTCATCGATTAACTGATAGGCTAAGTTGTCAACTGTCTTTTGACCATTACGATAGGAAAGATACCCAACCAATCCCACGGTTCCGACAATTTGCAGGACAAACGGAACAATAATAACGGTTCTCAGAGGAAGCTTTCCGGCAACATTAGCTAGGAATGATTTTAGGGATTGACCAGGATTTAGCATACAGGAAACGGGGAATAAGTAGGTGGAAACAATTAACGTGAACGGTGAATGTCGTCATTGGTCATTTGTCATTGGTTATTGGTCATTTGTCATTCTTCATTGGTCATTTGCGATAATTGAACGGTTAGGTTAGGGCGGGTTTAGTTACATCAGGGTGACAACGAAATGTTAGTAGTAAAACCCGCCCCTACATCCCCTTATAGGTGTAGGTTTTTTTATTTTAGGGTGGGGACTAGACTTGGAGGACAAGGGAGGAAAGTAGACAAGGGGAAAACCTCCCCATCTTCCCCATCTTCCCCATCTTCCCCATCTCCCCCATCTTCCCCATCTCCCAGACGTAGCATGCTACGTCTCTACATTACTTCCCCATCTCTGGCAATCTTGGCGAAAGAAGACACAGATTGGGCTTACTATTGGGTAGTTTCCCCTGTTGGGTTCACTACCTTCTGACACATGACTGAAGGATCACATCGCATTCAGACGAGTCGTCTGATACTATTTACAACGCTTTGGCTAACCTTATTTATTTTATCGGTTAAAGTTTCTGCGGCTTGGGCGACGCGATCGCTGAGTCTTATGGCAGAATCGATGCAGACGTTACTGGTTAGCTTCAGTACCCTGCTGAGTTTATATAAGCTAATCGCCCATGAGCATCCCATCAGGCGATCGGTGTATGGTCATGGTAAGTGGGAAACCCTGATCCTATTCTTACTGATTGGCTTTTTTGGGTTTACCGGATTAAATGTCTGGGGAATGTCAGCGCAACAATTATTGAACCAACCGTCAGATGAGTGGTTGACGTTTCCGGTGCGAGTGAGTTTACCCTTGATTCAATTACTCGCCGTTGTGATCATTACCAGTTTAGGATTGGCATTAGTTGGACGGTATCAAGGGAAACAACTCAGAAGTGCTGCTTTAGGGTTTAATGCTCGACAACTGTTGTTGGATGTTTGCCTGACTCTGGTTGTACTCCTAGGACTTTTGGGCGTCGAGGCGGGGTTAGTCTGGCTGGATGTGGTGCTAGCCATTGTCCTGGTTACCGTGGCGGTGAGGAATTGCTGGCAAGTGATCAACTGGCAATTTCCCCTACTGGTTGAGCAAACCGCGATCGCTCCCGAAATTCTAGCGCAAATTGCTCACCAAGTTGGCGGAATTACCCACTGTTATCATATTCAGTCACGAGGAGTTGTCGGGCGTTATGTGTATATTCAAATGCACCTAATCATCCATCCTGAATTTGCTGGTGTAACTTCTTTACTGGTGGAACGAATTAAGGGGATGATTGAGGAAGAATATGGACCTGTACAGGTGACATTTTATATTGATGATGACTTTACGATAGCGGCAAATCGTCATCGTTCAGGGTTTATGTCAGATCAGAATCCTGATAATCAAAATAATCCTGAGTTCGGGGATTGGTAATTTGTCGTCATTGGTAATTTGTCGTCATTGGTAATTTGTCATTGGTCATTGGTCATTTGTCATTTGTCATTTGTCATTTGTCATTTATCATTCGTCATTTGCGATAATTGAACGGTTAGGTTGGGGCGGGTGTAGTGGCGTGACCCAGCTTAATTGTGACTTTATAAAAATGCTACACCCCTTACATTACAAAGCTTTGAGCTAATTTGCTAATGCACCATTTTAGTTGGATCACGCCAGTAGGGTGCGTTAGCGAAGCGTAACGCACCATTTCAAAAGATAGTAGTAAAACCCGCCCCTACAAAAGATGTTTCATCGGAACGCCTATTCTCCCCCTGCTCCCCCTGCTTCCCCTGCTTCCCCTGCTTCCCCTGCTTCCCCAGCTTCCCCTGCTTCCCCAGCTTCCCCTGCTCCCCCAGCTTCCCCTGCTCCCCCAGCTTCTCCTGCTTCACCCATTTCCCTTATCTTCCTCATCACCCTCATCTTCCTCATCCGGAAGAGTAATATTATATTTTTCTAATTGATCCTGTAACTTGGCTTCCCGTTTCTCCATGTCTTGCTGTTGGAGTTTTAATTCAATTTCCAAGGCTTGAATGTTTTCGCGACGGGCTTCCATTTCAGCACGCTGACGAGTTAAATCTTGACTTTGTAACGTCAAATCCTGTCGCCATTGTTCGGTGCGGGTCACTTCTTCCTGTAAGAACATGGGGGTAATTCCGATAGTTAGATATCGGTGGACGAAGTTTAATACCCACTCCTTGGCAGATTGAATATCCAGAACCTCTTGATTGTCAGACATATCGACCAACACTAACGATCCTTGATGAAAGGCGTTCGCACCATCCAGCGAAATGCTTTCTGGTGGATTAATGACTGCCCAGCAATCATCCGATTCTTGACGGGCTAACAATTGGAGTTCAATGCTGCCGTCTTTGTCATTTTTTTGCACTTCACCCAGATGTAGCATAGCCTGTTAGTTGTTGGTCGTTAATGAGCAAGGAATTGATTTTCACGGAGGAATAATTTATTATCGTTTTAAAGTCGCTTTAGGCGATCGCGCAAAATTTCAGATTGATGCATAGACTCACTCAATGCATCCTTAGCACCCTGGACAATAGGGGCGGGGGCTTTATTGACAAAGTTTGGATTCGCCAAACGACTCGACAGAGATTTGACTTCAGCATCGATTTTACTGAGATCTTTTTCTAACTTAGCGCGAAGTGTTTCAACATCAACTAAACCCGCTAGAGGAATAATCACTTGAACCGTACCCGTTACACCTGCCATCGTGTTTTTCAATTCTTCGGTTAAGGCTGGCACAATCGTCAAGGTATCAACTTTGCCTAAGTCTTGTAGATAAGATTCACCCTTCTGTAAAATCTCTCGTTCATCCGGATTTTCGCTTTGCAAGATCACGGGGGCTTTTGTCTTCGGTTTCACACCCGCTTCTGCACGCAGGTTACGGATGGTGCGGATTGCACCAATGAGTAACTCGAACTGCTTTTCTAGATCTTGATTGATGGGAAATACACCCGGTTGGGTTTCCGAGTCGGGTAGCGCGGGATAGGGTTGTAGCGCTAAACACTCGTCTGTCTTTTGCGTTAAAGTATGCCAGATTTCTTCGGTAATGTGCGGCATAAACGGATGTAGCAGTTTCAGGATACCATCCAGGACATGTGCCAGGGTTTGCTGGGCGATTTGCCGCGATTGGGTTCCCTGCTGGCGTAACCGTTGTTTAACCAGTTCAATATACCAGTCACAAAAGTCACCCCAGATAAAGTCATAGAGTCCCTTGGCGGCTTCTCCTAAACCGTAATGATCGATATCCTGACGGGTTTGAGTAACAACTTGATAAAAGCGGGAGAGAATCCAGCGATCGCTTAACTCTAATGTATCCCCTTCCTGCTCCAATGGCGAACCCAAGACTTGAGGCGATTTCCCATCCAGATTCATCATCACAAACCGCGCCGCATTCCACAGTTTATTGGCAAAGTTGCGCGAGGCTTCTACGGATGCCGATTCATCGGTTTGGCGATTATACTCTAAACGAATATCTTGACCTGCACCTGCGACTTCCCGGATTAAGGTATAGCGCAGCGCATCGGTTCCATATTTCTCGATCAGAAGCAGCGGATCAATACCATTATTTGCCGACTTGGACATCTTTTTGTTATTTTCATCCCGGACTAAGCCGTGGATGTAAACCGTTTGGAATGGCATTTGATCGGTGAAATATCCGCCCATCATCGTCATCCGGGCAACCCAGAAAAAGATGATATCAAAGCCTGTAACTAATACGGTGGTGGGATAGTACGTCTCTAAATCTGGCGTCTGTTGGGGCCAGCCCATGGTAGAGAAGGGCCACAAGCCGGAGGAAAACCAAGTGTCGAGGACATCGGGGTCTTGGATAAGCTTGACAGATTCGCCAAATTGTGATTTTGCTTTTTCTAAGGCTTCGGCTTCACTATGAGCCACGATAAAGGGAGTATTATCGGTAATTTGTCCCCCGGTTTCACTCACCGCATACCAAGCCGGAATTTGATGTCCCCACCAGAGTTGGCGAGAAATGCACCAGTCCTCTAATTTAACTAACCAGTCCCGGTAAACTTTTGTCCAGCGATCGGGGACAAAATTGGGAGAGTTATGCTGATCCAGTGATTCAAGGGCTTTATCCGCCAGGGGACGAATCTTAACGAACCATTGGGTGGATAATAGGGGTTCAACCGGGACTTTGCCGCGATCGCTATAGGGAACGGTATGATGGTAGTCTTCTACCTTAACCAGGCATCCATCCGCCTCGAGGCGCTGCACCACATTTTTCCGTGCCACAAATCGGTCTTGTCCTTGAAACTCGCCCGCATTTTCATTCAGCGTGCCATCTTTATTCAAAATAGTAATGAAGGGCAAGTCATGGCGTTTGCCCATTTCAAAGTCATTAGGATCATGGGCGGGTGTAACTTTGACGCAGCCTGTCCCGAAACTAGGGTCAACCAACTCATCCCCAACCACCGGAATCTCTCGCCCCATAATCGGCAAGGTCAAGGTTTTGCCAATTAAATGCTGATAGCGTTCATCGTTGGGATTAACCGCCACTGCTGTATCCCCCAGCATGGTTTCTGGGCGAGTCGTCGCCACTTCCACTGACCCATTTCCCTCAGTCAGGGGATAACGAAAATGCCACAGATGACCATTAACTTCCTTATTTTCCACCTCCAAATCCGAAACCGCCGACTGGGATTGGGGACACCAATTCACCATATATTCACCCCGGTAAATCAGTCCGGCGTCATAGAGTTGGACAAAGGCTTCCAGCACCGCATTAGACAAGCCTTCGTCCATCGTGAACCGTTCCCGCGACCAATCCACCGACACGCCTAAGCGACGCAATTGGTTAACAATCCAACCCCCTGATTCTTCCTTCCATTGCCAAGCGCGATTCAGATAGGTTTCCCGTCCTACCTCTTGACGAGTTTTGCCCTCGGCTTTCAGTTGCCGATCTAAGATTGTGGACACGGCAATACTGGCATGGTCAGTCCCCGGAACCCACAGCGTATTAAACCCCTTCATCCGGTTGTAGCGAACTAGGATATCCATAATGGTTTGTCCCAAGGCGTGACCCATGTGCAGGCTACCTGTGACATTGGGCGGTGGAATCACCATGGAATAGGGTTCGCCACCTTGTTCGGGGTGGGCTTGAAAGACGCCCTGTTCTTCCCAGAACGTCTGCCATTTAGCTTCGGTCGTGGTGGGATCGTATTGAGTGGGTAGGGAGGGAGTGGTTGCTGTCATGGAAATCTTGCGTTTTACGTTTAATTTTGCCATACCCGATGACGGGGTTTGGGTTTCACCGAGATTAAAGTCAAAAAATAGATGAATTAAGTCTTGTTATTTTTTCAGACCACGATAAGATATAAAAGCCTCATGCCGAGACCCGATTATACATAAGCAAGAGGCAATTGCCTTTGTGCCACTTTGGTGTTAGCTGATGAAACACACCCTTTCCGTTTTAGTCGAAGATGAAGCGGGCGTCTTAACTCGCATCGCTGGTTTATTTGCCCGTCGCGGCTTCAATATTGAAAGTCTCGCCGTTGGTCCTGCGGAAAAAGTGGGAATTTCGCGGATTACGATGGTAGTGCCTGGGGATGAGCGATCGATTGAGCAACTCATCAAGCAACTCTACAAGTTGATCAATGTGATCAAGGTTCAAGAGATTACCACGACTCCTTGTGTGGAACGGGAATTAATGTTGATCAAAGTCAACGGCACCAGTTCCACGCGATCGGAGATTATTGAACTTGCCCAAGTATTCCGGGCGCGGGTGGTCGATATTGCCGAAGATTCCCTAACCATTGAAGTTGTGGGAGACCCTGGAAAAATGGTCGCGATCGTCCAGATTTTGAGCAAGTTTGGACTTCGGGAAGTCGCCCGGACAGGAAAAATTGCCCTAATCCGCGAATCCGGTGTCAATACCGAATATCTCAAGTCCCTAGAAGCCAAAGTATAGCTGAAAACCCGAACCGCTCATAAAAATGTATACAATCATAATCATTCGTTGCCACAAGTATACACCACGTCCAACGAAGCGGTAGTTGAACGATTCCGCTGTGGATTTTCACCACGTCTAGAAGTGCGTTTCCGCTTGCTCTGCATTCCGTCTTGCGACTCGACGCAAAGCATGACCTCTAGTTCTCTGTTAGAGAGCGTATAATACTGGTGACGCGGCAAACGTCCCAGCTTTTTATGTAGCTCCTGCCATGCAGACCATGAGTGTTTCGCTGATTTCACACCAGCGTAAGCTCTGTGGTTAGGCACTCGCTCTGATAGTCCCATGGCTCTACGCGCTAGAACCATTGCAGCAGCAGTATCGGACGATAAACCGTACTGCCTCATAAACTTAACTAAACCGATGAGTGAACTGTAGGCTGGGTTGACCTTGATTAGTTCAATCCCAGCCATCTGAGACTTTTGCTCAAGTATGAGAGTGAATTGGCCATAGACGAAGCCTGACAGCATCCGGGCGTAACGCCTGCCTTGCTCTCTCATCTGAGATTTCTTGGCACTGAAGTCTAGATTCTCAATGGCAATGGGGCATTGCAACGACTGAGCAATCAAGACAATTTGCTTGATCACATCATGCAGTGTGGCTTCAGTCTGTCCTGACTTACGACCGTGCAAGTTCAGCCTGAACTGCCCGTGATGTTTGAGGTTTCCATCGCCATCTACATACGTCCAACCAATCACGCCTGGATTAATATCTAGTCCTAAGCAGCCATATTGACGCGGCAATGACTGGCGATCAGGTTCAGGAACATCTGTAGAGCAGGCAATGAACCATCTGAAGTCTTTGCAGTAGACACGGTAGGATAGCGCTCTATTAGCCTGGATAGCCTCATCAACCCACTGCTGTCCCTGCTCATACTCAAAACGCAACGGTGCGGCAATTGTCTTGCCATATTTCAACTCTAGAGCATAGGGAACTCGGAATTTGATGGTATCGCCATCGTACTGAGCGATCTGATTGCCAAAACTTTCCTTTGTGGCTCCAACGGTCGTGTACTGAGTTCCTTTATTGCCTAAGCTGACTGGCAACGGAGCATTCTTGAGGTGCTCTAGCTTGTTTTGTAGCAAGTGCAGACGACGTTTCTTTTGATGAATGACGAACCTCTTCTGAGTCCTAAGATGCTGCCTGAATCGAATAGAACAAGCATCAGGCAGTTTAGCCAGTGATTTGACGGCTGTTTTCAGCCACGTCCTAGTAGATTTGATTTGCTGCTCTAAGGTCTTAACATGGCGTTTGCGGCACTCTTTAGCGGATACAATAGCACCTTTTATCTCAGATCGAATAGCATTAACCTGCCGTTTGTTTAGCCCGTACTTAGGCTGCAAGTCTCGAATGAGATCATTCTCGTCTTCACTTGCCAACCTTCGATTGAGATACTCAACCCTAGCGGGTTCTACGAGCTTAGAAGCATCAATAGCGAACTGCCACAGTTCTACAGGTAATTCAGTTGTGACAGTTCTTTGAACCATTACTTCACCTCGTCGGCTACTTGCTTTATTCCATCAATAAGCCTTTTGTTTTTATTGCTTCTTTTCCCATAAAAGCAGCTTTTGTAGTCCTTTCTTCTGGTAGTTCAAACCACTGCCAAGGTCTTGAATCGTTTCATATTGCCAGCCGTTAGCTGCGCTGTAAGACTCAAGCATTTGCACTTGTCTCACCAGATCTTCTCTTTGATCGTGGCTGCTGACTCTGGCATAGTTGATGGTAATGCGGTCGCCTGGAGCAGTGCGCGGTCTTACTGTTTTGAGGTCAGACAACTTAAATCGGTAACGACCACTAGGAGATAGCTCGTAGGGCAGTTTACCAGCCTGCGCCCATCTCCTGATCGTGATTACGCTAACTCCGACTTCTTTAGCTGCTTCCCCAATGCTGACCGTTGGCACGTCCTGAATAATGTCCATACGGTATACATTTAGTATAGACCTGTATACCTTTGTATATGTTTCTGGACTCAGTTGTCAACCCCCACTCAGTTATTGACACCCTTGGGGAGGTGAGAAAGGAGACACCCCCTTTTATTCATCTGTAGGGGTTCATCTGTAGGGGCGGGTTTAGGAATTACGTTGTCCGATTAATGATAACCTTTGTTCAAAACCCGCCCTTTCTCAGTTTCCCCAAAGCAGGAGATTGGGAATTGGGAAATTGGTGATTAGTGACAGGAAAAATCAGGAAAAATTCTCCCCCAGCTTCCCCTGCTCCCCCTGCTCCCTCATCTCCCCCTGCTCTAAGAGTCCGATTGCTCGATCGCCTGTGCCACCTGCAACGCTTCAATCAGTTGAGCCATCGCATATTCTAAATGAGCGCCAGCATCAACCGCCACCCAACCATCGGTAGTTTGATGACGCCATTCAAAGTGGAGATGGGGACCCGTGGAAAATCCGGTGCTACCAACCAGCCCAATCACATTACCCTGATCCACCGATTCACCCGGTTGCACAAAAACTTCTGACAGGTGAGCATAGCGGCTTTCTTGAGTCCCTTCCTCATGGCGCAAAATCACCGTCAGTCCGTAGCCACCTAAGTAATCAGCCGTAGCCACCTCACCCGGAGCCACCGCCAAAACTGGTGTTCCCGTCGGGGCAGCGATATCTGTACCCGCATGGAAACGAGATGTCCCCGTAATCGGATGGGTGCGCCACCCGAATACTGAGCTAATTGCCGACGGAATGGTTAAGGGGAAAATAAAGCTGGCATTACCGACGATAGTACGTCCCTGGGGTCGGTTGGAGAAATTATAGTACGTCAGACCCGTGGGAGTGGTTTTAGATGATGCCGTTGGGGATAGAGAGGAGACAGGAGGACGGCGCGTAAACTGTCTGCCCCCAGAATTGCCAGACACGGCAACCCGTTGAACTGACCGGACTGGGCGTCTCACACTGGCATTGACCGCAACTGGAGGTGTAGGAAGTCGAGTTGCGGCTCCACCAGTTCCTCCCTGAGGTTGAGGGGGTTGAGGTTGAATCCGCCCTGCCACTGTTCGTGATGTTGGCGTCGCTTGACCCCCACAACTCCCACTCGTCAATCGTCCATTGCGCGACACAGTTTGACACCCTGTTGACCGCTCCGTCACAACCACAGTGGGCTTTTCAGTTCCCCGTGTTGCCCCCAGACTATAGTTCGTCGGATCAATATAGCTATTATTCGGCGCGGCTGGGGTTTGAGTTGCCGTTTGAGCCGGGGACGGATTAACAATAACCTTCGGAGGTTTGGCTAAGGTAGCGGGAGCCGGAATGGATAGATTCGGCGCATTTAGTCTCGGTTTTGCCGCTGGAGGTGTCGCCACTCGGGGTGTGGGTGCAGCCGGAGCCGGGGCTGGAGGCTTACTAACAGTAACTGGTGCAGGAGCCGCAGGTTTAGGCGCTGGGGGAGCAGGGGGACGGTAGGCAGGTTTAGGCGCTGGCGCTGGGGCTGGCGGTGCAACAATAGCTTGTGGCGCAGCAGGTTTAGGCTGGGCGGGAGGTGCTGGGGGCGGCGGGGTAAATTTAATCGCTGGGGGAGCAGGCGGTGCGGCTGGGGCTGCGCCTGCGTCGATTGGTGCATCAGTTTGAGCAACGACTAAACCACTACTGAGAACACCAAGTCCTCCCATCACACTGATGCCCTGCTTCAGCCAGGGATACCGATAAAATACGCCCGTTGGGGTGGAATTGGCGACGGTTTCTTTATTCATTTTGCGACTCACTCCTCATTGCTCACTCTTAATCTAATATCAAGTAAAAATTTTTAGTCAATTTAAGGGAATTTAATTAGGCAAGAACACCGATTCCGTAATTCAAACAACTCATACTCAACCCGTAAAATTTAACGTTGGGACTCAAGGCACCTCTTGAGAATAACCCAGACTAATTGTACCGGGCTTGAGGTGAATTTCGGGACTGATGGTGGTATCAGCATTTGTATCCATTGCCTGTGCTGAGTTTACGCTAACTCTTAGATCACCCGTTGACGTGACGCCTTTAACGATGCCACGATGTCCGTTGACTTGAATCGAGGCTCCCTGATGAAACAGTAACCTTTGATAGGACAACCGTAAATTATCAATGCCTGATTCTAACCCGTAGTGGTATCCCGATCGCAATCCCTGGATCACGATTGCGGCTAACATTTCTAGGGAGGTTACGGATGGACTCATGGATTGAGTCGCAAAAAAGGATTGTAAATTAATCCCTGTGTCTGGCACAGGATTACTCCAGTTAATGCCTACCCCAATCACCGCTTTAGTAATCTGCCCCTGAGACAGTCGAGTTTCGGTGAGAATCCCCCCCAACTTATCACCCAACAACAGCAGGTCATTATGCCATTTAATCAGGACAGGAATACCATAGCATCTTAACGCTGTAGCAATACCCCAAGCGCTGCACATCGTTAGCTGGGCGCTATTGGATGCTTCCACATTCGTGGTTAAAGCCAACGATAAGTATAGCCCACCCTGCTCCGATTGCCATTGCCGTCCCCACTGTCCTCGTCCAGCCGTCTGTTGAGCCGCGATAACAACGGTAGGAGGTGGGGTTCCTCTATCCAGCAATTCCCAGAGGGTTTGATTGGTAGACGATAAGCTGTCAAATAAGTAGATAGGACAATCCCCGATATCTTGAAGTCCTGGGAGTCCAGAGTGGGATAGCTGTGGCGTGACGGTTTGCAGGGCTATTTCCAGAGCTTGTTGATTAAGTACCACTACAGCTTAAAGATTAGCTAAGCTAGCCTATTGTACTCCTGTGCTTCGCTCTTTTTGACACAGCAGACAATAAACCATGAATCATGAACAAAAATCAATGCATACGTGGCACTGGCAAACGTGGAACAACTTACCGTATCTAACCTGTAGCCTTCTCAAACCTTGGCGTCACGGCTTCTTCACCTCAGCCTTTTCCCCTCGTCCCCCTGACCAAATCGTTGAAGCCTTGCAGCCTGAAGCGGATGTTTATCGGGTACGCCAAGTGCATGGCAATACTGTCTTGACACCCTCGGAAATTGTCAGTTCAGTCAGTCAACAGGAGAGTCAGACACCGGAAAAGCCAGAAGCTGATGGTATCCTCACAGAACAATCCCAGCAAGCGGTGTGGGTTTGTACGGCTGACTGTACGCCTGTACTGATTGGCGATAAACAAACGGGACAAGTCGCGGCGATTCATGCGGGATGGCGAGGAACAGCAGCTCGAATTGTGCCAAATACGATCGCACGATTCCTAGAAACAGGTAGCCGCTTAGACAATCTTAGGGTTGCCATGGGACCTGCGATCGCGCCAGAAGTGTATCAAGTGTCGGAAACCGTCGCCATAGAAGTAGGTTCTAGCATTATCCCCCCAGATAAAACAGATACGTCTGAATCGATTTTGGCTGAATTACAGCAGCTTCCCCATTCCCCAATTTGGGAAGATCCCCATCCAGGGCGAGTACGGTTAGATGTACGGCGGGTGAACGCCATACAACTCGAACAACTCGGCTTCCAGGATGAACAAGTCGCGATCGCGCCTCACTGTACCTATCAGCAACCGGAGTATTTCTTCTCCTATCGTCGCACTCAGCAAAAAAAGGTGCAGTGGTCAGGAATTGTCAGCAAGTAAGACTGTAGGGGCGCATAGACGTGCATTGGTGTCAATTTATAAAGAAAACCAATGCTGGCAAGGTTTTAACCTGTGTCTATCTACTCCTCGACATTTTCCCCCTCATCCCCTAACCCCAACTCCGGACCTGGGGAGAAGGGGGATCGGATTCTCTTACTCCCCTCTTGCTCCCCTCTCCCAAGCTTGGGAGAGGGGCTGGGGGTGAGGGCTGGCTTGGGAGAGGGGCTGGGGGTGAGGGCTGGCTTGGGAGAGGGGCTGGGGGTGAGGGGTTGAGCTTAAGTTGACACCAATGATAGACGTGCGCCCTTACTAGAAAAAACAAATGACCAATGACCAATGACCAATGACCAATTACATATCCGACGCTGTCGTTTGACCAATGAACGGTGACAGGTAAGCCACTAACGCCCCTAGCGCAAACGCCAATACATTCCGGAATAAAGGCAACCATTCAGCCGTCCGAGTGACAACTGGACCGATTCCGAAAGCAATGAAGAGAATACCCCACAAGGGAGAAAAGATTAACGCCCATTGCCAAGCCACAAGCTGTCCATCTTTGCGCGGAATCGCGGCAAATCCCAAAACGACACCACCCACCAAAGAGGTAATCAGGGTGAGAATCCACTGCTCTTGAGGCAAGCCCGGAACAACGTTACATCCACCCTTATTTAGGCACGTTTTAACGGTGTCTAATGACTGGACAATTGCCTGGTTTTCCCCATTCTCGCGCACAAAGTAGAGATTACCAAAGCGTGTCTGTAACTCTACCCAAAAGGTACGGGGTAGAAATTGATATAAATCGTCACCCACGTTAAAGCCCAACAGGTTACCGCCTCGTGGGTCAGCAATCAGTAAAACACTTTTATCATTGAGTCCCCAGTAATCGCGAACAGCTAAACCGGGTGTACGGTCATATTGGGTGAGTACCCGCAGCTTCCAGCCTGTTTGTGCCTCAAAGGTTTCTATATCTTGAATTAAGGCTTCTTCTTGAAGCTGGGGGAGCAGGTTCGCCAAGTCAATAATGGGCGTCTGGGTTTCCGGGAGTAGATCGGGGTTGTTATAAGCCTGAGCGGATGGTGCGATCGCCCAAACAGAGCCAGCCAGACAAAACGCTACCAAGATTACCAAAAATCGTTTAAAAAGATCCAGCATTGCGATACACAAAACAATGGACAGGGGTGAAATATTTTAAGCGGGAGATAAGATCAGGTTAAGGT
The DNA here is from genome assembly GCF_040221695.1 of Coleofasciculus sp. E2-BRE-01. NCBI lineage: Bacteria > Bacillati > Cyanobacteriota > Cyanophyceae > Coleofasciculales > Coleofasciculaceae > Coleofasciculus > Coleofasciculus sp. E2-BRE-01. The sequence continues at coordinate 72,485 of NZ_JAVKEA010000160.1, forward strand.
ACAAGTTTCTTTACACTTGTTTACTTTACTCTAATATTTGGGATTTGTCATTCGTCATTTGTCAGGGAACAGGGAACAGGGAACAGGGAACGGGGAACAGGGAATAGGCAATAGGTAAGGTAGAGTTTTGAGTTAACTTCCTCATCTCCCCCATCTCACCCATCGTCCCCTTGCCGAGAAACAGGAGCATTATCCTGAATTTCCTCATATCTCTCATACTCTTGTTCAACCGTATCCGGATCTGTATCCTGTTGTTGCAAATCAAGAGCCTTACGTTCAGAGGGGGGTAAGCGATCCAGGGAACGACGACTAGCCCCAGGGTTTCTCCAGGTTTTCCAAGCCGCTTTCACACCCGCAACAACGCTACGACTGCTGACTTGGGCTTGTTTCGCCTGATTTTTCGCACCTTTGATACTTTGATCAACTTGTTGCACGACTTGACCCGCGCTTTTAACGCCTTCATTCATATCGTTGCTCAAGTCACTAATTTCTAAACCCGTCAGACGAATCGACTCTAAAGTAGGCGGCAATTCTCGCCGCAGCGTATCTGCTAATTTTTCCACACTACGGGCTGCCCGTGCTAATTCTTGCAGCGCGGGTAATGCTGCCACTAAAACAGCCGTCAAGCTAACCGCGACTAATAAAATAGAGAGTCCGAGCCAAAATAGAGGATCAATCACCGACCGGTTGCCTACACTTGATGATCAGAAACGGACGCGGGTGATTCACTCGCCACGTCCGATTGAGTCGAGTTTAGTTCGTCTCGTGTCCTGGCGGAAGCCTCTTGTCCCGCCGCGATCGCGTCTCGTAGTCGGGTCAAGGTTCCATCCCAGTTGCGTAGGGCTGATTCAGAAAGGCGATCGGCTTGTAGTTGTACAGTCGTTGATAGATCTTCGGCTAAATCCGGTAAGGCATCTGTAGATTTTTTCAACAACCGTCGCGTATCCCGCCCTGAACGCGGGGCAATCAGCAATCCGGTGAGGGTGCCAATGACACTCCCCACGACTAAACCCCCAATAAATACTCCAGCACTCTTTTTTGACATCGTTTGGTCTCTATCCTTACACCAATTTTAGGCAGATTTGCCCAGAGAATTTGATGAGAAATCCCTGAAGACTCTGCTCAAGAACGCAGATGGCAGCCAGCTTGTGTTCTCGATAGCTTCCTTTTAACTTGACACTCCCCGTGCTAAAGCAACGGAGATTCTTGGTTCTTTGACTTGCCGTTAGACGACAGGATTGCTCCAACCGCCCAAGAGGGCAAGTCTCCCCAAGCGTAAGTTCCGGTATGTCCTACCGTACTTAATCCTTTTTGCAGGATGTTTAGACTGGCGGCAATGTCCCTGTCTTCAACGTACCCACGGTTGCCACAGACATGTGTTCGTTGGGACAGGGACTTTTTGACCCGATCGTGGCACGTCTCTACCTTCCGGCAATTTTCATAGAAACGGCTGATAGCAGTCCAAGCACGTTCAGCCGATGCTTGACGCGCCTGAGAGTTGAGTTTAGAGGCAAAGCTAAACTCTTTCGCCAATACACTGCAATATTTGTTGAGGTCGTATTTGCTGGCACCTTCGTTGTCCATCCAGTATCGTAAGCATTTGTTTTGGACAAACTGAGAAGTCTGAATCGCCTCATCAATGGCTGCGTATTGAGTTGGTTTGGCTTTTACCTTGAACTCAAAAACTATCATAATCTTGTTTTTGCTTAGGCTGGTTATTATAGCTTGACTTCTCCTGGGCATAAATGACCGAGGATTCTAAAAGGATACTCCGGAACGGGTAAGGTTCAGAGTTGGGAGCGTTCGGCAGGCGATCGCTTTCTCCGACGACGCCGCCTCGATTGATAGGTCTTTTGAATAAAGCCCAACACCATCAAGACTCGCTGTACTCGTTGTAACTGAAACTCTAAATGCTGATAGCGTTTTTTTAATCCGTGAACACCGAGTTGCCCTCTAGAGATGGCTTGGGGAGCGCCATGTAAAACCCTATAGGTACTTTGTTCAGCCCTGGCGACTAGATCAGCCGCCGCTGCTAGAACTCGCCGCAATTTCCAAATCCGCCATGCCAGATAAAAACCAAATAGCGAGATTAGCAGATTTAAAATGACAACAACGGTGAGCATATCTAGGTATTGGGCAGTGAACTGATAGCATCCGTGTCAAACAGATGCACACGGAGTTAATTTTAGGATACTAACCGTTCCCGCACTACCTTAATTTATATGGAATAAGCATTTAGGAATGCCAGGAGGCGGACTTGAACCGCCGACACGGGGATTTTCAGTCCCAGCACGGAAGTTTCGATGCATCATATTTTAACGTAAAGGGCGTAAAACTTCAAATATAAAAAACTTTGTTACAACAAGTGTAACGTAGAAGGGATGGCTTTATGGCTGAACCGATAATCGGGGAAGTATTTGGATTTCTAAACCTGGCTCTAGCCACTCGTTGATCAGCTTAGCCTTTAAACATTAATAATACATCGGCAGCTTTTTTAGGTTGGAAATCGTCATCCCACAAGCCAGCCTTACATCGGTTGCCGTACCAGTTCCAGGGAGAAGCGTCGAAAGCACTCCAAAATCCTATAAGATCGACACAATCGTAGCATACACTTATTATTTGCTGATAAGCTTTCAATTGCAGAAAATCTATATTAAATGGGGTCAAGAGCAAATTGGAAAAGCTCCTTAAGACTTCTTTTTTATAGTTGCAAGCATACTTCAAATTAACGCATTCTTGGATGAAATCAACCGATCGGTTAAAATTTATTGGTTGCCATACAACCGTTTCTGGAGCGCAAATTTTAATGTTAAAATCTGCCTTAATTTTTTTTATCCATTTTTGCGTCATCTTAAGGTCTAATGTTCCAGGGTTAAGAATTGATGGCCTTAAATTCGCCATCAATTGGACGGACAAGCCATCTATAGGAATTTCCTTTGCTAAGGCAACCTCTAGGATTTGGTAGCATTTCTCCCACTTTGACTCTTCTCTAAAATAATCGGCATAAAATAACAAGCTGTCGCTACGCTGCTCTTTTGCCATGAGAAAGCACGCCTCGAGCTTTTCTTGATTCCATCCTTTTCTAAAATTTTTGTAACCAATTACTTCATGGACACATTCCCATTCTTTTATTTCGTAAAAAGTTAATAATTTTGATTTGATTAAATGTTTATCGGGTTGTTGGTAGTGAGAAATTAAGCAATTACCTCTTAGCGATTTGTCGTGATCTGCCGCAAACTGGCTGATTAATTTTGCTCTTTTTATTTGATCGGGAGAGTTAAAATTGGAATCTGAATACAAACAGTCAAAGTGTCTGATTAATAAATCAGTATATTTTTTGTTGCCAAGCAGACGGGCACTTACACTTGTCCCAATTTTCATGTTTACCCTTTGAGTTTTTCTAAAAATTCGCTTGCAACTGAACAGCAAACAACGCAACAATCTGTGCATTTAACTTCTCCAATACCACACTTGCAAAACAAGGTATTGGTGAATTGATATTTATATGGTGAGTAAACAGATAATACGTTAATAGAATAGGTTCGTCCTGTCACTGCATTCCGAAATGTTGGTCTTCCATTTTTTATCCCAATATAACTCCAGCTTGATTGGCGAGATAAATCAAGAAGGGAACTGCGAGTATCAACCCACCCCCAAATATTTTTAAAGTCGTCTGTGCCAATTTGTCTAGTCCCAATTATGGTGTAATATTGCCCAACAGCAACCCAGCCTTTCATAAAATTGCAATTTAAATCAGTTTCTTTTGGGTGTACGGTAACAGCCATGTTTGATTTTTACCAGCCAGTAAATTGTGGTTCCACCATTCGTGGGTTCGAGTCCCATCGTTCGCCCTGGTTTTAGGGATTGTTTGCAAAAGTTTCCCTAAAATATACATTTTTGGTGGGGTAGTATAGCTATTTTAGCTGAAGTTTCTACCCTTGAAGCTTCCTTAAAGCTTCCCTCGCTTCTCATATCTCTATTGTGTGAAGATCCCGAGGGAGTTTGCCAGTGGCATCTATTAAGGTGTAGGTCGCCCGTGACCCACAAACCAGCTTGCAGGATCGAGGCACTAGATCTATCTCAGCTCCTCGTATTACGCCTGGGTATATTTCTCCAGCGATAATTTCATTGGGGGGAGTTTGATCGTAGGCTTCAGCTGGGTCAAGGTTTCGGGATAAATTTGATTGTTCCCATTTAGGGGCTTGCCCAGTAGCCGATCGAGCTAAGGCTGAAATGATTTTCCGTCCCTCAGTCTCATTGAGAACCATGTACCTCCGATCAGAGATGCCATTCAATCGATCCTGATACTTTGCGGCAAATTTCCCTTTCCTGAAAATTAAAGGCGGCTTAAAAAATTCGTCTTTAACTCTTTGGGCATAAATTTTGGTAATACTAGGAGTTAGCTCAGCTATATCCTCCTTTGTTCGGAAAGATACTTGCGTCTCATTGAAGCTTTCACCAGAAAGAGCATTCGGACGGGAATATACAATGCAAATTAGCCCTTTTTGATGGTATGTTGGTCGCTCGTCCTGGGTTTGTTGAAATTGGCGAACTTGCTGTAATTGCCTATCCGCTTCGATTCTATTTACAGCTTCATGCCCCAGTAGGGCAGACGGGCCATAAAGTAGCTGACGGTTTCTTATTGAAGAATCAGTATCCGGTACGTTTTTATTTAATCGAAGTTCCACCAAGCCTTCAGTCCCCAATGGACTAGCTTGTAATCTGTTTTCAACCAGCCAATTGTCAACGCCACCCCATAAAATATATCCTATATCTGCGCAAGCTTCAACTGTTCCCTCAAAGAGGGCTCCAATGATTGCTTTCAAGGTTTCACTATCAATTGATTCTAGAAGATTTTCCCATGCAAGGGCAAAAGACCAAGGCTCAGTTTCTTTTCTATTAGGAAAAAAGGTATCCCTGACTTTCCGAAATAAAAATGAAAAGGTTGCCCTGCCTAATTGCTGTCCCGTCAAGGTAATCAAAGTCGCCAAATTTGCGGATAGCTCGTCTAAAATTTCCTCGCCCACATTTTTTAAGGCGTAAAGCCCCAAAGATTGATTAAATTTTAAGAGTAAAGTGCCTGGCAAAGCTCCACACACTAGCTGTCCAGTTGTTGTGCCTAATGATTCGCCAAGAGTGCTGGCTAAAGCAACATTTGCAGAATCGATTTGTGCTTGCAACTCTGCATCTGTAATATTCCAATTAAAATTCCAGATCGTTTGAGTCGCGCTAACGACAGCTCCCCACAAACTCGACAGAGACCATTCTAAAAATCCCCCGAGTTGGCGAAATACGCCGCCAAATAACATTTTGCCAAACCTAAAGATGCCATTAATAATACCCGGTATAAATCCGTTTTCTTCTGTTTCAGCATCTTCTGTTTCGACAAGAAAATCGTCTATTTGGCGAATTCCGTGAAGAGTTCCTGTGATGGCTTGCCTAATCTCTCTTGATGGCAGTCCATCTAAGCTATTGAAAATATCAAATGCCATATTTAACCTGGGTTTTCTGGGTTGTTTATTATTTTGCGGATAGACACCGTATTTTCAAGTGTACCACCCCAATAGTCAGTTGTATCTCCAATGCCGGGTTCGTCCGTAAAAGCCCTTTCAATTTTTCTGTAAGATTCGTTTTCGTTATTTATGACCTTTTCTGTTAATTTTTCATCAAATATATTTTGTTGTCCAATTATTTCTTTAATTTTTGCTTTTGCCGATTCTTGTTCATTGGGTAAAGGTTGCCAGTACACCCCTCTAATTATTTTTGCAGCAAACAGAAGTTCACGGAATATTTCCTGTTGATCGAGTGAGCCGTCCCATTCTACAATTTCAATATCTGTGGTGGAAGGTTTGCTAAATCCTAGTAAATTTTTCTGTCCAGCAGTAAAAGCTAGCGGCACTGATTTCGTATCAGCTTTAGTGACCAACCCCATGGCTTTCTCTATTGCTTTAAGCCGATAAAAGTTTTTAGTAATTGCCACTTTCGATGCTCCAGCTTCTATTAAAGTTTTGCTGGATAGTTCCAACAATTTCTCTGTGTTAGTGTAGGCTTGGTATGTTAGCGGCACTATTTCAGACAATATTTCAGCCACATTCGGAAATCTAGTTGTTGCTTTGGATACTTTTAACTCAGTTTTTGGGTTTCCATTTGCGTCTAACACTGGATTGCCATTTTTATCCGTAACGACTTTTTCCTCTTTACTTGTGACGAATTCGATGGAGGATGGAAATTCGCCTAGAATTTCTTCAAAAACTATAATTGCCCATTCAAAAAAATCCATTAAATTATTTATTTGTTTGGTTTCGGGTTGAAGTGGTTTCCCGTCCTCAAATTTTGTAACAAAAGACTTGGGAAATGCCTTTGGAAAATTCCAAATGGCAAAAAACCCTTGAAATACAGATCGGCGGACTTCTGCGTCTTGATCTGCGTAAGGATAAAGGGCTGATACTGCTAGTTTTGCATCCTGGCGAGCTTCTTTAAGTTCTACCCTTGTATTATGTCCCTGGGTTAAAATTTCCGACGCTATTGGTTGCAGCTCCTCCACAATAATTTGACGAATTTCCAAAGCAGTCAGTCCAGGCTTTAAATTCAAATTTTCAATTGCAGCAATAAGCCGCTCACACTCGGTTGTGCTTGGATTGGGCTCCGGTTCGGGTTCGGCTATTGGTTCAGTAAAGGAGAGCTTCGGCAGTTGCTGCATTGTTTGCCGAATGAAGCGCAGCTCATCCAAAATGATGCTTCCTGTGGCGATTGCTAATTCATCCTCCGGAATTAAAAAAAATTGGGCTAGATCATCAAACGTAACCACCCAATCCGGCATAAATCGTTGGTATGCCTGGAAAAATTGCTCTATTTCTGCCGGGACTCCAGGGACATCATACTGACTGGCTTTCAACTCTCGCCATCGATTTATTGACAAGTCCACAAACTCAATTGCTCGGTTCAATGCAGATATCCAGGCGATGCCAAGGGGCTGCGTTTGAAATGTCATTGGCTAATTTAGTGATCTAATTACAAAACTTACTTTAATTATAATTAATAAATTTTAGATTAAGTTACTAAGCGGCTGGCTTTGCTTGAGTTAGATGTTGCTCCTAATTTTGCCTAATTTTAAGAGTTGCCGCCTCACATTAAAGGATACCGCCTAGCTTCAGCTAGCAGGAAAGCAATATCCAGCCTGAAAATTTTAGGAAATGAGTCATTGTAAGTTATTGTAAGTCATTGATGACGTTGTAAAACTCCTTAACAAAAAGTTACATAGCAACGTATGCCGCCTTGCTCATTTTCGCGATACCCTACGGTTTCGATGTACTTGCTATAAGGCGGTAAACTTTCTCGCAAGCGTTCTTAGAAGCTGTCAGCTTCCCTTTGGTTGAGATATATTAGGTTTGTTTGTTAACTTCAGAAAAGCGTGGAACAATCCAATCGGATCATTCGATTAAAGGAAACGACCAACCCCTACGGCGGCGGCGAAATGGTAAGTGAGCAAACGTTCTTAAATAACCTAAGCCAAAGGCATCCCGAGCTAGGTTCTGAATGGTTTACGGAGGGCGTCGAGGTTGAGTCTCTTCTTCCTGGCGGTCAATGGCAAAAAGGAAAGCTATTGATATCTTTGTCATTTGTTCAAGAAAGTCCAGCACCAGCAAATTCACCAGCAGCCCCTAATCCCAATACCAGCACAATTAAGTAAGGAGAGAAAAGTATGGTAGCTTCTACTTATGACGATAGAGAAATTGTTGCTTGTCGTGTTATTCCTAATAGTGATCTAAAATTTGGATGGAGAAGCCCAAGCGGGGTGAAAGAAACAACACGTACAATGCTGGGTCACGTTCCCGGAATTAACGCAGACGGAAGTTATGTTACTGGATTTATTTTAGGGGCTAATTTTCCGCAGCCTCCAAGAATGCAAAAGCGAGGTGTAGGAAATTATTATTGCGCTATTGATCGAGTAAACGAAACCCGTGCAGACGGATGGAGACAAGCTTCCCCCGCAAAATATTTAAGGGGCGGAAAAAGAGCAAAAACCACGCTTGTTGTAATTGATCTTCGATTAAATAACGAAGAAGGAAATCCAGTCGGTCCTGTCATGAAGATTGCTCGTTATATGCGAGATACTACAAAAGGCAGAATAACAGCTGCAGATTTAGCAGCTTTAGGGGTAGAAGAAACGACAGCGGCTGACTCAGATTTAATTTATGGAGCTGAGTACCCTGTTCCGCCAGAAGCCCGGTTTACTGCTGTATCTACAGAAAGCAAAGTAGATACTTATGGGACAATGATAGACCCAAAAAAAATAGACACGATGCCTGCTGGTTGGGCATTGACGGCAAATGGAAAATACTAGAATAATTACGCCAGAAAATCCACTTTTCCATTTTACTCTTGCCACTTGTCCCCCTCCAGGTAAGCAGCCAGATCAATTGTATTTTGTAGTAGATGCCGAATCTGGACTTATTCGCAATGCGGATAACCGGCAAGTGACCGAATATTTGAAAGGCGGCGAATACGACGCGCGACTAGATGTTATTGGTGAGCCAGAAGATGGCGTGGATTGAATGCAACACAACCATTGTTTCTGACGATGAAATAATGGTTGTGTCAGAAACCTCTAACCTATTTGTGCTAGAAATTCCTAAAATTAAAAAGACTTGGGATTTTGCCGGATGGTGTTTTTTGAAAATATTTAGCGATATTGGATTAATATCGACTTATTGGAAAAGGGTATATTTTGGGGAAAAGCAAAAAATTGAGTTTGCCTCAGAGCTAAATTTTCCTTACGAATTAATATTCCGAAAAGCTGCTTGGTTGCCAGCTTTTACTACCTACAGCTTTGGGTTTCAGTGTTGGCGATGGGAGCCAATCTACAAAATTAAATATTTAGAGATTGAAGTAGATATTGCTTTGGTTGAAGTGTTGCCATTAAATTTCAATAGAAAAGATTACTCAATCTTTAATCTAGGAGTGAATTCGCTAGAACTTTACTGGGGTGAAAATGCAAGTTTTACTTTTGAATTACAACCTAAATTTCAGTTAGAAGAAAATAACACGCAGAATAAAAGAAGCTTAAGTGCAAAAGCTACAAAAGAAATGACAACCATACAAGTTGCAGAAAGGAGTGAGTTGTAATGCCTATTAGAAGATTTTATTCGGAAGATCTCTTTGCTGCTGGATATACAACGGTAAACCTTCAACAAACAGAATCTGGGCAGGAAATTTATCTTGATTTAAAAGGTAAGCAAAATGCTTTGTTTATTGTCCAGCTAGGGACACTAACCGAAACAACAACAGATCCAGACACGGGACTGGAAACAACGACCCCTGTAAAAGAAATTAATCCAATTATAACTTTCGACAATTCAACTGCTAATTTTAGTCAAGGAAAAATATTAATAGTTCAAGGATCTACGACGCTACTTCCAATTTTCCCTCTTGGTTCGCAGGGTAATTTTGAAATTAATCCAAATCCAAACGGAACAACAATACTAGATTTTATACACACGGATTCTGGATACGTGTGGAATTCTTCTAGGGATTCTAGTACATATTCTTTAGCTAGTGCAGGAGTTGTTGATTTACACGTAGATCCTGTTGCAGGTGTAAACGACAAAAATCCCCAAACACCGTACCAAACGATAAATTATACTATTGGAGAAATTAAAAGGTTAATACCGCATTCTGTTGCCTATCCCCACCAAAGCTCAGGCTATTCCGGAGATAGATTTATTGCGGTTCGAGTGCATTTAGCTCCAGGAACATACGCTTTGTCTCCAGACGAACTAGATGACGAAGGAAATCCCATAGCAAGTGAAACGGTTTTTGCACAATATTTAAATAAGTATGGGATAGACTTTATTGGCGAAGGAGAAACGCCAAGTGAAGTAATTATTTACGGGAATAATTCAAACGACGGCATTAAACTATCTAATAGTTGTGAGTGCAATTTTAAAAACTTGACTATTTCTTTTAATAGAAGCGGAATTTATGTTTTAGATAGCAATGATATTAGCGTCGAAAATTGCATTTTTGAAAACAGGAGTTCAAATGTTAGAAATGCAGTTTTTTGTTATCATTCGAGGATAATATTAAAGGGGATAATTGAGCTTCGTGGGAATTTTAGGCGATTAATCAATTGCGACATGAACTCTGTCTCATTGATTAGTTGTCAGGTTATCGTTACTCCACCAACAGAAAACCCAAAGCCTTTTGAGGGTTTTCTGAGTGCATTTAGAGGCTCTGATATTTACGCTGAAAACATGACTATTCCCAGCGGTGTTCCTCAGGGCGGAAATGCAATGGAGACGGACTCTCCAAAATGCACGATTGAAATGCCCATTGATATAGAAAACCTAGTTTATCCATAAATAGTGCGGTATTTTTTAGTAATAAACGGGAAAAAATATGAAATAACAGGGAAGTCGCCTGTTACCATTGGTTCTAGTGCTGGAAATTGTAAGATTAATGAAATAGAGGATCAATACGTCAGCAGACACCAATGCACTATAATATTGTCCCCTGACGGTGACTGGTTGTTTGACGGGGATGGACTTCAGCCATCTCGGAACGGAACGCAGGTGAATGGAGCAATCTTGCGATGTGATAGCTTAAAGGAGAGCGACAAGGGAGTACAAATTTACAATAAAGACGTAATTTTGATTGGCATGACAAGAATCGAGTTCCTCAAGGAAGCCACCAAAAGCTTTGCTGAACCATGGAAGGAAACTAGTGGATTTAATAGTGGATGAAGTTATTGTTGGGGCGGTAGTTTACCTGGTACTAACTTGGGTTTTTACTACCAAGTTCATTGAATCAAAATTTGATAACACTCACAAAAGAATTAAGGAGGTAAAAAAAATTGCAGATGATAGAGGTGACGAAAATGAAGCTTACATAAGGCGATTAGAGGTAATATTGCAAGTGTATCTTCAAGGAAGCGGCTTTCCTCAGCCTTATGATTCAATCCAAACAGAAGTTAAGAAAAATCCTGAGCTTGACTGAATACTTAGCTCAGGCGCCAGATAGCGCGGGGATAATAGACAACGCTACAAATGATGTGCTTTTCCGTAATCCAGCATCAAAAACGCTTTTTAGACAATGGAAAAGGCAATTCAAAGTTGAAGTATTAAAAAACACTTCAACGACACATGATACCCAAATTACGATCGCGCAGGTAACGAAGCTCAAGGAATTTTCACTACCCCTCCACCTATGTGATGATTTCCGGGAGAGGCGTTACACCCTTCACTTTGGCAAGGTTGGAGAGATATTAGCTGTTGATAGGTTCTACCTTTTGAAATACGGCGGGCGAAATGGATGCCGGGTCTGGGTGAACCAATTTTGGTCTTATGCTTGTCTCTTATAATTGGCATAGGGTGAGGCGACAAGGAGAGCCGCCTTGCCCTAGCTCTCCTTTGTAACATCGCATGACTTTTGAAGATTGGCTATTGTGGACAGCCCCTAGGCTCTTGGCTTATCTGGCTTGGGTGGGGGTTTGGTGGTTTATGATTGGGAAGTTCGGGTATCGGGGAAAGGCTAGGATCTTCTGGCTTATTCCTTTTTTAGTGCCGCCCGCTAACCCTTACTTGGTGCCTATCGGAAGTACAGCTCTTACTTTATTGATATTTCTTCCGTGGCCTGTTTGGAGAGAAGTTAGGCGGCTACGGAAGCTGCTTGACAATCGTCCAACGGTACGACCATCAAATCTAACACCAGGACAGATATATTACATTAAGCTTGCCAATAATCGTTGGGTTGAGGCTCGATATTCCAGTTTTACGACGGCAAATGGAGAAACCAAGTACCGCTTCACCCACAATGGACAGTCGGTGGTGATTTCCCCCGAAAAGATTCGGGTTACCTGATGCGATCACAATATAATTTTAATGGGCGGGTATCCGTTGATGCCGCTAGGCGTTGAGCATTATTCTGTAAGATTCTTGCTCTTGACCACCCGCCCATTTCACCCGCTGGCAGCGATTCCGTACAAAATCGCTCCGACCACCAACGCGATCGCCTCCACCAGTGCGATCGCCTTCCACGGGAAGCTACGCTCGCACGCTGCCAAACCTGATAAAATTTCTTTAATATTTTGATCATTGTCATCAGAAAGAATCACCCACTGACTGTTATACAAAGAGCGGGGAAGCTTAAGACCTGTCTGGATGACAACTGGCAGGACTGGTTTTCTCCACCAGATTGCCACCCGCAATTCCTCCAAACACCATTCACTTTCGATTGAAGCTTGGCTCACGAAAAACAAAACACAGCTACTTTGTCGAATACCCCGATTTATTTCTCGCCGCCAATTGTAACCGGGCGGAACGTCGTCCCAGTCACTCCAAAAATCTCTGAACTCCTCTAACCCTTCAACAAGAGAACGCACCCTCTTCTTATCTTCGTGGGCGTAACTAACGAATATAGGTTTCATTTAATAATTTTTCGGCGTATTGACCTTTCTATTATCCATAGGACGACAAGATTCTTGCCGCTTCATTAAGGGCAAATAAATAGTTACTTTTGTCGTCTGTGACGATTGTCGTATCGAAGGTGGCAGCCACTGCACAAGGCTTTGAGATTTTCGGGACGGCAGTCCAGGGGCTGATGGTTGAGGTGAGCCGCAGTCAACGTGTAGCGCTGCTTTTTAAGCTTCAAACCGATCGCTTCTAGTTGCTGTAAATGATTTTCATGGATGAAAGCTTCCCAGGCTTGATCTGGACGACGACAAATTCTGCCACAATTTTCGCATTGCCATCCAGTAGCAGATTTTATCGAAAGTGCGATCGCATCCCAATTTTTTGGATATAACTCACGGCGCATCGGCATGATAAACCTCTATTGGAGTGAATCAAGATTTGTGTACCTTGCTTGTAGGAAGCGAACAAGAAAACTCTCAGACTAACAGTTTTAGCCAACATAGACCCTCTTCTATCTTGACCCTGCCTAATGATGTTGACCCAAATTTGTTCGCCGGAAAATCCCATATTTTGTAAGGTTTTCAACGTTTTCGACTGTCGTTTTGTTCGCTGGAAAAAGAAGCGCTTAGAATACCCCAAAGCAACCCCAATATTTTCAGCTCCTAAGCGTTTCTCACCGCTAGGCAGCATATAAGCCTAAAATTCGGGAGACCTTAAAAGTATTAGCAGAAGGTAATCTCAGACATTCTGACTCGGTATTTGGGAGACCCTCTAACCAGTTATCTAAAGTTGAAT
>NZ_JAVKEA010000161.1:0-76568 GCF_040221695.1 Coleofasciculus sp. E2-BRE-01
TTTTACCCCATCCTTAGTCTTAGTAGGACTCTCCGTGCCCGCTTCTGAGCAATCCTCTATTTTGATTTTGCTCGTTCGGAGTGAGGGGAAGCTGGGGTAGCTGGGGAAGCTGGGGGAGCTGGGGTAGATGGGGAATCTGGGGAAGCTGGGGGAGCTGGTGTAGCTGGGGAAGCAGGGGAAGCTGGGGAAGCTGTAGGGGAAGGTTTTCACCCTGATGTGACTCAGTGTAATCAGTGTCACTACCCTCTCACTTCCCCACCCCACTCTTCCCAAGAAATCTGTGAAATCAGTGTTTTGACGAATGACGAATAACAATCCCCACAATTTTGTCTGACTACTGAAATCTTTCTTTTGAGGGAAGTTAGTCTACTTAATTATCCTTAATAATACTACTAGAAAAGAAAATTATAAAATTATACTTAGATGAACCCAGCCGTCGTCGTTTCGCTATCCCCAACTACTTCTGTAAGTCGTCGGACAAAAGATACCCTACTAAGTTTTGTCAACAAGCCTCAAACCCTTACAAAGGACAAAGGACAAATAACGAATGACGCTCTCAAAGGTTCATTACTGCGATAAACGAACCGTGAGGTATTCTGATGGAAACCCTAGCCTATACCCATTTCTCCGCCCAAGCCGATGACAAGATTCCCCAGTCCCAGTTCAGTGCTGATGAGTCTGGTTTTAAGTCAGAGGTTGACTGGAAACTACCGAGTTTAGCCTGGATTCGGGGATTAGCCTTGGCGATCGCACTTTCTTCCTTAACCGTAACCAGTAGCGTTTGGGCGGCTGTGGTTAATACCAATGGTAGTCCCCTAAATGTGCGATCGGGTCCCGGTTTGGGGTATGGCGTGGTTAGCACTCTCGCCAATGGCACTACCATTAATCTCAGTGGTCTTGATGCCGATGGCTGGTCTCAACTCAGCAATGGCAACTGGGTTGCTTCTCGCTGGGTACGAGGTGAAGCTGAGAATGGCGATAGTGATGTTCCATCCGCTGTCTTACGTCCCGGTAGTACGGGGACAGCGGTAACTAATTTGCAAAATCGATTGCAAGAGGTTGGGGTTTATAACGGACCCGTCACTGGCTATTATGGTCGCCTCACCGAAGCCGCTGTGAGAAGGGTTCAGGCGTCTGAGGGATTGACGCCGGATGGGATTGCTGGATCGACGACGTTAACCGCCTTATATGGAGAGGATGGGGATGGGGGAGGTGCAACTCCGGTGACGAATACAGCCGTAGTTAACACCAATAACAATCCCCTCAACGTGCGATCGGGTCCCGGTTTGGGGTATCGTGTGGTGGGTACGGTCGCCGATAACCGAACCGTTAGCCTCAGTGGTCGTAGCGTTAGTGGCTGGTCTCAACTGGCAAATGGCAACTGGGTCTCCTCTCGCTGGATCAGGGGTGAAGGTGGCGGTGGAACTGTAGGGACGGATACAGCCTTGGTGACGACGAATGGGAGTCCCTTGAATGTGCGAACGGGTCCCGGTTTAGGGTATCGGGTTGTTGATACTGTAGCCGATGGCGCTGCGATCGCAACCACGGATCAGACGGCGGATAACTGGATACGGCTGGCTAACGGTGGCTGGGTGTTTTCGGGATGGGTGGCGACGTAAGTGTCCTTTGCCATTCGCCATTTGTCATTCGTCATTGCTAAAATCCAATCAATCAGTTGCTGGGTTGGATGGTTATGGTTAATCCTGTTTCTCTATTGCTTAAGTTGTACCGATCGCGTTTGATATTCGTTCTTTTCGCCTTGCTTGTCTGTAGTGGTGTTCCCTCTCAAGCGCAATCTGAACCGGATAATCCCTCTCCTGCATCTGAGATGCGATCGCCAACGGATGCGGTTACTCAGCAATTAATCGGGGAATGGCAAGCCACTGATCCGGCATCTGGGGAATCAATCCAGTTAATTTTTGCCCCCGATAACCAATTATTTTTTATCTTACCCGCTCAAGATGGGTCGGCTGTGGCAATCGAGGTAGGCTACCAAATTCAGACGGCGACTCAACCGATGCATCTGGATATGGCACTCACACCGGATGAAATTGCCTTGACCATTTTTGAGTTAACCCCAGAGGGGAAGCTGCGCTTAGAATTTAAAGATGTTACGCCGGGAGAACCTCGACCCACGGCGTTTAGTGATACGGCGTTACTCTTGGCAAAGACATCGGATGATACCACCGTACCCGAAGATATTTCCGTGATTGAGTTGGAAACCAGCGCCAACCGATCCAGCCAAGCGATTCCGATGCAGTACATCAGCCTCTTAAATCGCGCCCAGCAAGTGTATTATCTAGAAAATCGTCAATTTGCCAATACCCTCGAACAGCTAGAAATTGCCACAAACCTAGAAACGTCCTTATATACTTATGAAATCGTGCCATCAGGCGATCGCGCTGAGAGTGTCGCGATTACGGCACATCCCAAAGATGAAGGACTTCCCAGCTATATTGGTGCAGTATTTGTCACCACCGTTGATGGATTTGAGACAACCGTCTCTGGAATTTGTCAGAGTGAACAACCTGCAACCTCACCGCCGCCGATGCCAATTCCACCTTCAGCCGATTCTACGGAGATTCAATGTCCTGCTGGATCTCGTCTTTTACAGTAAGTAGGGGCTGCTGTAGGGAGTCTTGCGGTGGGGAGAGGCAATAGGCAATAGGCAATAGGCTTTCTTTGAAGACAAAAGCTTACCTTACAAGGGATTGAGCGATTTTAATTTTTCTTCATTTGTCCTAACTAGAGTGCGTAGTGCTATATTGCTGTCTTTTGAAATTGTTATTTTAGATTTTTCTGCTATTAAGATAGAAACACGTTAAGCTGTTCGGCATTTAAACCTTAATGTCAACAACTGCAAAACCCTTGTAATGCGAGCATCTTGCTCGCTACCCATTCCCAATTTAAATGTGTGACAAGCTTATCGCTCACTCCTGCGTGTGATAGGCTATCACCTTTAAGCAATCCTCTCAGTGTTTCCCCATCTACCCTATGGTTACCGTTGCTGGCTGTCGGATTCTGGATCAAATCTATGAAAGTCGTAACTCTCTCGTCTATCGGGGTATCCGAGAATCGGATCAGCAGTCGGTGATCCTCAAAGTTCTTAAACAAGATTATCCTACGCCCGCAGAAATTAACCGCTATCAACAAGAATATCAAATCACCCGTTCCCTTAACTTTGGGGGTGTGGTTCAAGCCTATAGCTTAGAACCCTATCAAACCACCCTGGTGATTATTTTTGAAGATTTTGGCGGTTCCTCGTTAAAACTCTTACTCCAAGAACGGGGATTTACGCTCAAAGAATTCTTGAGTATCGCCATTCGCAACACCGAAAGCTTAGGTAGAATTCATGCTGCCCATATTATTCACAAAGATATCAACCCTGCCAATATTGTATTCAATCCTGAAACCGAACAACTGAAAATCATTGATTTTGGTATTGCCACGGTTTTATCCCAAGAAAACCCAATTCTGAGAAATCCCTCCGTCTTAGAAGGCACATTAGCCTATATGTCACCGGAACAAACCGGGAGAATGAACCGGGTGCTGGATTATCGGACTGATTTTTATTCGTTAGGAATGACGTTCTATGAATTACTCACCCATCGCCTTCCCTTTGAAACCGATGATCCCCTAGAATTAGTTCATGCTCATCTGGCAAAAGAACCCATTCCGCCTCACCAGATTAATCCAGAGATTTCGCCCGCCCTCTCTGCTATTGTCCTGAAATTATTGGCAAAAAATGCTGAAGATCGGTATCAAAGTGCCTGGGGACTGAAATCCGATTTAACGGTTTGCCTGATGCAATTACAGATGAAGGGAACAATCGAACTATTTACCCTAGGTCGCCAGGATATTTCTGAGCAGTTTCAAATCCCCCAAAAACTGTATGGTCGAGAACGGGAAATTGAAAGTCTACTGGACACCTTTATTCGGGTTACTGGACGTAGTTTATTAGGAGACCCAACGCCAAACTCAATAAGGGCTGGGTTTGAACAAAAGTTATCGTCAACGGCAACACAAAATTCCCTAAACCCGCCCCTACACACTCGAAATTCTCCCAAGGAGATGATGGTTGTATCTGGATATTCTGGTATAGGGAAGTCAGCGCTAGTCCAGGAATTATATAAACCCATTACTCAACGGCGGGGCTATTTTATTCGCGGCAAATTTGATCAATATCAACGGGATATTCCTTACTCAGCCGTGATTCAGGCGTTTCGAGAATTAATCAAACAGTTGTTAACAGAAACTACCCTTCAACTAACCCAGTGGCGCAACCACCTCTTAGCGGCATTGGGGGGGAATGCTCAAATTATTATTGATGTCATTCCTGAAGTTGAACTGATTGTCGGCAAACCTGTTCCAGTTCCCAAGTTACCTCCCACAGAATCACAAAATCGTTTTAAGTTCGTTCTGCACAACTTTATCCAAGTTTTTACCAAACCTGAACATCCATTAGTGATTTTTCTGGATGATTTGCAGTGGGCGGATAGTGCTTCGTTGAAACTGATCGAATGGTTGATGAACTCCTCAGATCAGAGTGAGGCTGAGTCTCATATCGGCGGGATGTTTCTGATTGGTGCTTATCGAGATAATGAAGTGACAGTTTCCCATCCCTTACGATTCACATTCGAGACAATTTGCGTCAGCGGAACCATTATTCATGAGATGGTTTTAGCGCCCTTGGAATTAATCAGCATTATCCAATTAGTTGCAGAAACGCTCAAATGTTCCCCTGATCATGCCCACCATTTGGCTGAATTAATTCAGATTAAAACTGGAGGTAATCCGTTTTTTATTAATGAGTTCATTAAATACTTGTATCAAGAAAAGCTACTCACGTTTAATTCTCAACAGGGAGTGTGGAACTGGAATTTAGCCCAGATTAAATCCCAAGACTTGACCGATAATGTTGTTGCGATTTTGGCAGATAAGATTAAAACATTACCGCCCCAAGTGCAACAGGTTTTACAGTTTGCCGCTTGTTTAGGAAATTCCTTTGAACTGAAACCATTAGCCCTAGTTTTAGGCGAATCCCTGTCCGAAACAGCGGTGCAATTATGGCAGGCAATCGTGGCAGGGTTAATTGTTCCTTTGGGGGAAGACTATAAGTTGATCACTCAGGCGGATATGACTCAAACTTTATTGAATCAACATCAAATAAGCGCCTTGAATTCCCTCTTTTCTAAAACACACAGAGACATTCAAACCTTAACCATTCAATACCAATTTGTCCACGATCGAATTCAACAAGCCGCTTATTCTCTGATTCCTGAGGAACAATGCCAAGCGGTTCATCGGACTGTCGGTCAATTATTACTTAAAAATACGCCAGCCGACCAGGTATCAGACTCTCTGTTTGATATTGTTAACCATCTGAATATCAGTATTGAGTTAATCGACTCCCCTGAAGAACGGCATGAGTTAGCTCAATTGAATCTTTGGGCAGGTCAGAAAGCGAAAGCCGCAACTGCTTATGAACCTGCGAGAAAATACTTAACAATCGGTCGCGAACTGCTGCCGTCAGAGAGTTGGCATGTGCAGTATGACTTGACCCTAAACTTATTTCTGGAAGCCATCGAAGTTGCCTATTTATTGACCGATTTTGAAGCCACCAAAACTTTAACCGATGATGTGCTAAATCGGGCGCAAACTCTGATGGATAAACTTAAGGTTTATGAACTGCAAATTTTATTTGATAGTTCTCAAAATAAAATGCTGTCCGCCATCCAAACCGCACAGCAGGTGTTAAACCTATTAGACATCCCGCTAACTGAAACACCTCCGGTTTATCAAACGGTTGAGGCGTTAGTGGATTTGCCGGAAATGACTGAACCCACTCAATTAGCGGCGTTGCGAATTTTAATGTCTGTGATGGCACCCGCTTATATTACCAAACCCTCCCTCTTACCGTCGCTGATTTTAACCATGGTCAATCTCTGTATTCGCCATGGAAATTCCTCTCTCGCCGCTTACGCCTATAGCGTTTATAGTTTGCTGTTATGTGGTCAACAAGAAACCATTGAGCAAGGCTATCACTTTGGTCAGTTAGCGTTGAAATTATTAGACCGTTTTCCTGCTAAAGACGTACAAGCCAAAGTCTATCAGCAATTTAATGCTTTTGTCCGACCTTGGAAAGAGCCAGCTATAACCACATTAAATCCATTACTCGATACGATACAAACAGCAATTGAAAATGGGGATATTGAATATGCTTGTCACTGTACAGTCAACTATTGTACTTATTCCTTTTTTGTCGGGCTACCCTTAACTGAGGTTGAATCAAAACAAGCTCAACATCTGGAATTGAATCGACAGTTTAAACAAGATTATCAGATTGGGTATATCACAATTTGGCGGAATTTATCTTTATGCTTAATCGAGGCTGACCATTATCCGACATTAGACTGGACGGTTTTTGATCGCCTCCTTCCTGATTTATTAGCAGCAAAAAATCAGATTTCAATTTTGTCTGTTTATTGGGCGAAGTTATTTCTGGCTTACTTATTTGGTGATGAACAAGAAGCGGAAAGGCTGGTTGGGTTGGCTGATGAGTATAAGGGAAGCGTGAATGGCTTATTAAATAATGTTTTAAGCAACTTCTATTCCTCGTTAGTCCTGTTATCTCTGTGCCATTCAGCCAGTCCCCGTAAACGCAAACGCTATCTCAACAAAATAGCCAGACAACAAAAAATAATGCAAACCTGGGCAGACTATGCCCCTTGTAACTTTCAGCATAAATATGACTTAGTGGAGGCGGAACGGGCAGGATTACGCGGCAAAATCCAGCAAGCAATGGAGTATTATGATTGTGCCATTCAAGGTGCTAAAAAACAGGGTTATCTTCAAGACGAAGCCCTAGCTTATGAACGAGCCAGCAATTTCTATCAACGATTAGGTCGGGAAGAAATTGCCCAAGCCTATTTACAAAAAGCTCATTACGTTTATACCCGATGGGGGGCAATGGCGAAAGTTAAACAGTTAGAAGCTACCTATTCCCAATGGCTTTTGACTCGGGTGAATAATAATGAGTCTGGAGGGCTATTACAAAAAAGTTCAACCCTGACCACAACCACCCAAAATGGCAAAAATTCGTCAGAGTATCTTGACTTAAACAGCGTTATGAAAGCGGCGCAAGCGATTTCCGGTGAGATTGTATTGGATAAATTACTGGCGGCGTTGATGAAAATTTTGATTGAAAATGCGGGCGCACAAAAAGGATTTCTGATTTTAGAAACGAAAGGAAAACTCCGAATTGAAGCCGAGGGACAGGTGAATACGCTGACCCAATCCTGTACAGAGTGCAATCAAATTCAGGTCTTTCAATCGACTGACCTAGAAGAGACGCAAGTGGTATCCGTCGCCATCATTAACTATGTGGCACGAACTCAGGAGATTGTGGTGTTAAATGATGCCCTAAATGAGGGACAATTTAGGCAAGATTCCTATATTCAAACCTATCAGCCGAAGTCAATTCTCTGTGCGCCGTTGATTAATCAAGGAAAACTCAGCGGAATTGTCTATTTAGAAAATAATTTGACAACGGGAGCATTTACAGCTAGCCGATTGGAACTCTTGCGTCTCCTATCCGCGCAAGCTGCTACCTCGATTGAAAATGCCCGTTTCTATAGCAGTTTGGCAGAACTGAATCAAGCGTATGAACGGTTTGTTCCGCGCCAATTTCTCCATTTTTTGAATAAGGACAGTATTGTTGATGTCCAGTTTGGAGATAATGTTCAAAAAGAAATGTCAATCCTATTTTCGGATATTCGCGCCTTCACGACATTATCAGAAACGCTGACGCCGGAGGACAATTTTAAGTTTATTAATGCTTATTTATCGCGCATGGAACCAGCGATTACTGACCATAATGGCTTTATTGATAAATATATAGGTGATGCAATTATGGCATTGTTTAGTGGTCAGGCTGATGATGCAGTTAAGGCGGGAATTGCTATGCTACACCAACTGAGGCTCTATAATCAACATCGACAGAATTCCGGCTATCCTCCCATCCGGATTGGGATTGGGATTAATACGGGAGGGTTAATGCTGGGAACCATTGGTGGAGTCTCGCGCATGGATAGCACGGTGATTAGTGATGCGGTGAATTTAGCCTCTCGCATTGAAGAATTAACCAAATATTATCAAGTCCCCTTATTAATTTCTCATCATACGTTTTCTCGTTTATCTGATCCGACTAATTATGCGATTCGCCTGATTGATAAAGTGAAGGTGAAGGGAAAATCGGAATTGGTAACTGTTTATGAAGTGTTTGATGCAGATTTATCTCAGATTAAAGCTGCCAAATTAGCCACGTTACAAACCTTTACTGAAGCCTGGTATTTTTATAACATGAAGGCGTTTGCTGAGGCAAAAAAACGCTTTGCTGAGGTGCTGCGGGTCAATCCTCAAGACCAAGTAGCTAAAATCTATCTCAACCGTTGTCAAAACACTGATTTCACAGATTCATAACGGTTAATAGTGGTGATTGTCATTTATCAAAACACTGATTTCACCGATTTATTGGAGAGAGTGGGTTAGTCAGTAGGGTGCGTTAGCGTAGCGTAACGCACCATTGCCACCATATATGATGTACCTGCGTAAGTCTTGGCTACGTCATTCGTAAAGTCGGGGCGGGTTTAGTTACCTCTGGGTGTAACCAAAAAGATAGTAGTGAAACCCGCCCCTACACAATCTCCCCCAGCTTCCCCAGCTTCCCCAGCTTCCCCAGCTTCCCCAGCTTCCCCAGCTTCCCCCTCTTACCCCTCTTCCCTAGCTTCCCTTCTCATTGAGTTGAGCCGACACTCCATCGTTAGAGAGTTGCTGCTATGAGCGAATTAGCATATTATAAAAATGCCGCAATACAAGTAATACGCTAGTATAACACAATAATGGCTTTGAGCTAGAGAGGCAAAAGGATTGAATTTGTCAGTTCTGTCTAGTACCGCTATCTGGCATGTACAGATGCAATACGTCTCTTGACAAAAGTCGAAACGGTTTAACTGTAACGCTTTCTGGTGAAAGAGATTGGGTGGGAAACGTTCACCGTGAAAATCGAGCGAATACTGTGCCGACTTTTCGCAAAACCATACTCATTTAAACATCTTTTTTAAGTTTTCCCCTAAATCTATTTAACTCGTTTATCGATTGAATAGATTGGGTGCATCGCTAATTGGGGTTGAACGACATAAAAAAAGGACTGAATTCTGCTTAAAAATGTAGGGTTTATTTCCTTAACTTTAGCGATCTCCAAGCGACTCTTATGTCAATGCCATCTCTCAAGCGCCTAATTGACAACGGTTTAACGAATGTGCCTCTACGAACGGTATTCGTAGTCCCTTTTCTGGTACAAGTTTTTGCCACAGTCGGCGTCATTGGTTGGTTATCCTTTCGCCACGGAAAGCGGGCGGTGAATGAGGTGGCGACTCAATTACAAGATGAAATTACGGTTCATATTGAGGATCGGTTGGAGCAATATTTAGCGATTCCCCATCAGATTAATCAGAGTAATCAAGATGCGATTCATCTGGGAAGCTTGACTTTAGACACCTTGCAACCCTGGGAACAGCATTTGTGGCGACAAGTGCAACGATTTGATTCTGTGAGTTATATTGGTGTAGCAAATGAACAGCGCGGACTGATTGCGGCGGGACGACAAAATCGGGACCAACTGGTGATTATCCAAGCGAATCCTGGGACAGATTTTGATCTCTATACTTATAGTACCCACAGTGAAGGCGATCGCAAAACCCTGATCGAGAGTAGTAAAAACTACGACCCCCGCCTGCGACCCTGGTATAAAGCCGCCTTGCAAGCCGATAAACCCACCTGGAGTGACATTTACCCCCATTTTGGTGAAGGCGATCGCACGTTGCTAATCAGCGCCATTCAACCCGTTTACGACAGCAATCAGCAGGTTCAGGGTGTCTTAAACACAACCCTGCGTCTTTCCACGATTAACGATTTCCTGCAAACGTTAAAAATCGGTAAATCGGGACGCCTGTTTATTATGGAACGTTCTGGATTCTTAGTCGCCACATCCACTCCGGAACCGCCCTTTCAACATAACCCCAATCAAATTACGCGGTTAAAAGCTAGCCAAAGTCGTGACCCCTTAATTCAAGCCAGCGCCAACTATTTAACGCAACAGTTTGGCGACTTCAATTCGATTCAAGCATCCCAGCGCCTGGACTTTAAGCGTCAAGGACAGCGCCAATTTTTACAAGTCATGCCCTTACAAGATAGCCACGGATTAGACTGGTTAATTGTCGTGGTTTTCCCTGAAGCTGACTTCTTGGATCACATTCATAATAATACACAATCGACAATCCTACTCTGTCTGGTTGCATTAATCATCGCCACGGGAGTTGGTATGAGTACCGCCCACTGGATTATTCAACCCATCCAGCGCTTAAATCAAGCCGCCAATGCTATTGCTAAGGGGGAATGGGATCAAAAAATTGAGGTTCATCGGAACGCTGAACTGGGGAATCTTAGCACCGCCTTTAATCAAATGGCGGCTCAATTAAACCAATCCTTTGCCACTCTCAAAGACCAGAATCATCAGATGAACCGCTTAAATGAGGCATTGGCAAAAAGTGAGAAACAGTTAGCTCAAATCTTAGAAACCGTACCCGTTGGTATCGTGGTGGTTGATGCTCAGGGAAAATTTCATTATACCAACGATAAAGCACAACGGTTTATGGGACAAGAGTTTACGCTAGACGCGATCGCGGATAATTTTTGTGCGGTTCATCACTGGTATATCGCCGGAACCGATCAAGTTTATCCGACCGAAGAGTTACCGATTGTTCGCGCCTTACAGGGACAACGATTTATTGTCCATAATATTGAAATTCACCAAGACGACCAGATTATTCCGATTGAAACCTGGAGCAAACCCATCCTGGATGAACAGGGTGAAATTATTTATGCCATTGCCGTTCTTAACGATATCACAGAGCGCAAAAAAACCGAAGCAGAACGGATGCGTTTTACTCAAGAACTGGAATTCAAAGACCATCAAAATGCCGCTTGGCAGCGCCTAGACAAGCTCAAAGATGAATTTTTAGCTAATACCTCCCACCAACTCCGTACTCCTCTCTATGGCATTGTCGGCATTGCTGAATCGTTAATCGATGGTGCTACCGGAGAGTTACCCTTACAAACCCGGATCAATTTAGGTACAATTATCGCCACCGGGCGGCGCTTATCCAACTTAGTCAATGACATTCTCGATTTTGCCAAACTCAGAAACCAAGACATTCAACTCCAGCAACAGCCCGTGGGGGTACGAGAAATAGCGGAGGTGGTTCTCCGACTCAGTTATCCGCTGATTGGTGATAAAGAGTTACAACTGATTAATGCCATTTCTCCTGACTTACCTATCGCTTATGCCGATGAAAATCGGGTGCAGCAGATTTTGCAAAACTTAGTGGACAATGCGATTAAGTTTACCGATAGAGGAACGGTCAAAATTTCGGCTCAATTGGTAAGCTCAAGGCAGACATTAGAGGGTAGAGGTGCAGCAGTACAGTGGGGCAAGGGAGAGTTGAAAGAGTTAACTCAAAACCATGTCCTTGAGCGAAGTGAAGGAGTAGTCAGCGTGGTTTTGGAATCAACGGTATCGTCAACCGATGGCGCAAATTTTATCAACCCACCTCTACCAACCCGGTTCCCTATAAGCGAAGTGGAGGATCAAAACCTTGTCCTAGAACAAAGTGAAGAGTTAACATCCAGTCAGGACGGGTTTTGTACAAACGTTACTATCAATAGCGACAAGAAAGTTCCATTACCCGCCCCGACAAACCATGCCCTCGAACCCAGTGAAGGGTCAACATTCAAAATGCTAGCCATTACTGTCTCTGACACAGGAATTGGCATCCCCAAGTCTCAAGTAAACTGTATTTTTGAATCCTTTGAACAAGGGGAGGGTTTTCTAGGGCATCAGTATGGCGGTACAGGGTTAGGGTTAGCCCTGACGAAAAAGCTGGTAGAGTTGTATGGGGGAACGATTGAGGTGCAATCAACCTTAGGCGTCGGCTCTCAGTTTACGTTTACGTTGCCAATTTTTGACGGACAAATTCCAGACTTTAAGCCAGAGCCGATTGAGTCAATTGTGGCAATACCTAAGACAGTTTACAGTGCCAATTCCTCTGGAATTCAACCTGCTAGTGTCGGTAATTCTTGTCCCCTATTGCTGACACTTACTCAACCAGACTTAACGCTAAAACAAAACCCCAATTTCCAGGATGACGACCCCTTAATCAACCCGTTCAAAATTTTAATCGTCGATGATGATACAGTAAATCGCCAGATACTCGTCAACTATTTATCCTTAGAAAATTATCAAGTTACTCAAGCTGCCAATGGTAGGGAAGCTTTAGACATAATTGAAAAGGGTTTTCAGCCCGACCTAGTTTTACTCGATGCGATTATGCCGCGCATGACTGGGTATGATGTTTGTAAAAAACTGCGTGAATTCTATCCCCCTACTGAACTACCCGTGTTAATGTTGACGGCTAACGAGCAAGTGAATGACTTAGTGGCAGGCTTTAGTGTGGGCGTGAATGATTATTTGACCAAACCGATTGCCAAATACAAACTTTTGGTCAGGATTAAAACTCATCTGCGTTTATCAACCATTGCCAAAGAAAATGCTCAACTTTACGCAGCGGTGCGGGAAAGTGAGCGGAGATTGATGCAATTTTTAGACGCCGTACCCGTGGGAATTTTTATCCTCGATGCCAAGGGCAAACCTTACTATGCTAATGAAGCGGCTAAACAGATTTTGGGCAAAGGCATTGTTGAAGCTATTACCATTGAAGAATTAGCTGAGTTGTATCAAGCCTATCGCACAGGAACCGATCAACTCTATCCCATCCAGCAAATGCCTATTTTTCTGGCGTTGCAGGGAAAAACTTCCACTGTTGATGATATTGAAATTCACCGAGGAGATCAGGTTATCCCGATTGAGGTGTGGGGGACTCCCATCTATGAGGAACAGGGGGAAATGGCTTATGGGATGGTTGCCTTTCAAGATATCCGCGATCGCAAAAAAGCGGAAGCGGAACGGGAAGCGTTTACTCGTGAGTTATTTCAACTCAATCAAGCCTACGAACGGTTTGTTCCAGGTCAATTTCTCCAGTTTTTACAGAAAAAAAGTATTGTAGATGTGCAACTGGGGGATCACGTTCAACAGGAAATGTCTGTTCTCTTTGCCGATATTCGCAACTTTACGGCGCTGTCGGAACAGATGAATCCCCGTGAAAATTTTAATTTTATTAATGCTTTCTTAAGTCGCATGGAACCTGCCATTCGGGAACATAATGGTTTTGTTGATAAATATATTGGCGATGAAATTATGGCACTGTTTAGTGGCAATGCTGATGAAGCAGTGCAGGCGGGAATTACCATGTTTGAGCGGCTGGCTTTATATAACCAACATCGGGCTAATTATGACTATGCACCCATTGAGATTGGTATAGGAATCAATACCGGAGAATTAATGCTGGGAACCGTGGGCGGATTTTCCCGCATGGATAGCACGGTGATTAGTGATGCGGTGAATTTAGCCGCCCGCCTGGAAGAATTAACTAAAATTTATCAAGTACGGCTATTAATCTCGCACCATACATTCTTGAGGTTGTCGAATCCCGGTGACTATGGGATGCGTCTTGTGGATAAGGTGAATGTGAAAGGGAAAGCCAAAAAAGTAACCGTCTATGAAGTCTTTGATGCTGATCCGCCGGAGATACGAAAAGCAAAGATGGCGACAAAAACGGCATTCGAGGAAGGGCTAATGTTATATTATCGCGATCGCCTCTCCGACGCAGCTCAACGGTTTAGCCAATGTTTGCAGGTTCATCCAGGGGATAAGGTGGCGCAACATTATCTTAAACGTTGTCAGCATCGGATGCGATGATGTTATTGGTCATTCGTCATTTGTCATTCGTCATTTGTCATTCGTCATTTGTCATTTGTCATTTGCTATATTTCCCCGTTAACATCGGTGGGTTACGGCGGATACGGCATTAAATGGTTATCGCTTCGATTTAAATTCCGCCTAACCCACCCTACTGGCTGTTCATTGTTCATTGCTATGAACGAGTTATCGGTGGGGAGGGCGGGTTTTGTTGTTCATTGATTGGTGACAAGTTGTTTGAGTGGCTAAACCCGGGTCTTCCGTAGTTAGTGTGCTAAATTGTTAGTTAGATTTGCCCAAGTATTGGACAGCAATAGCTTTAACCGTTTTTACCCGAATTTCAATTTATTTTGAGGCGATCAAAAGCTACAGCCCTTGTGTGGAAAACTTTCTGACTCATTAAAACTGATAATTTAGCACACTAAGTCCGGAAGACCCTGTTTTTTTAAACTGTTAGGGGTGAGATAGGGCAGGTTTTGTTTTTCATTGATGGATAATATGATGTCCGGCAAATCACCCTTAATAAAAAAGCCCGAAACCCTTGCGGTTAAAGCATTGCTATTATGGGCAATTCACCGGACTTGATATAACAAGCTAGCGTTAGTCCCTAAACCCGCCCCTACATCAGCTAAAGCACGGACTTTAGAGACAGATAAGGGAGTGACTTGGAATTACATCGTTTTATTTATCTGCTATTTAGTCTTTTCATGGCAGTAGGATTCGTTAAAATCCTATATAGTTCAATAATGTTTTGTTCCGCTAACACTCCTTGAATCTTATTGTCTACTGCCATTTTCAGCAGTTCTGCTGAATCTATATGATAAGTTGCAGAGCGATCATGGGCGTAAACTAAAACATTTGTATCAAAGAATATTTTGCTCTGGCTCATAAATTTTTTCTCTATTAATATATTCGTCTTTGACTGCTAGTTCAAAAGTGGGAAAAGGATAATTTTCTTGGGGTATTGGAGTAATGGCAATATCTACTTGATCACCTTCTTTAATATTTTCAGGTAAACGTTCTAATAGAATAATTGTTTGTCCTTGTATGTAACCTTTCATAATTTATTGCAAAATAGAAAATCTAAGCTTCTGTGAAAATTATTTAAGTTTAAATTGACTACCTTCCTGTCCACAATGCCAACCCACCACCGCGTCCTCTTGCTGCAATTGCCCGTTTTTCGACAATAAAATAAGTAAAAAATGCCTTATCTTTTAACGGTTTATCATCAAAAGAAGCCTCTCGCTCTTGACCGCCGCGAATATATCCGTTATACAATGTTAACCCAAATAATGACACGTTCATACGGGTGAAATCAAAAGCCAGGATATTCTTTGTGGCAAAAAACTGAGTCGGTCCAGTGACAACCAGTTGCAGAGATCCCATTTGTACTGAATTTACCACTGTTCCTTGCTCTTGACTGGCTTCTGAGGGGGAGTAGGATAACTGAATCTTCACCCATTTGGGCAAAAACCGCCCTGCACCCAAAACCACGCCAGCACGCTGGCGAGAGCGTTTAGTTCCGGTGATAAACCCTAATCGCCATGTTCCCAGTAACTCGGAATAGCTATGGCGTACTTTTGTCTGTTTGGCTGTCTTCTCAGCGGTTAACAGCGCCTCAACCACAGCCTTTGATTCAGGGGGTTGGGCAGAAGGCGTGGTTAAATATGCGATCGCGTGATCAAGTGTCGGATCAGTTAAGTCTGTGGTCATAACGATTACTATACCAAAAGAGTGGAATAGTTGTAGGTTGGGTTTCGACTTCGCTCAACCCAACGACTTCGCTCAACCCAACAGAATCTAGGGCTAAGGTTCCCTACTACGAACTAAGGTTCGGGTTTGTGTTCTAATAAAACTGTTTTCACGGGTTCATATTCAACCTTAATTTGGGATAATAACGCGGCTGTCACTTCAAGATTCTCACTCTTCGCCTGAGCTTCTAACTCCTGACATAAATGAGCCAGACGGGTGGCTCCTACCATCGCACTGCTGGATTTCAACGTGTGAGCAGTTCGCGTCACCAGTTCGGTTTCTCCCTGGCTAATCCCATCAGACAAGTCTTGTAAGAGTTTAGGCGCATCCTCTAGATAGCGGGTAATCACTTCGGCTAATACCTCCTCTTGGTTGAGCATCTCACGTAATTGTTGAAAAATTACGGGATCAAACACGGCTTTATCGGACAGATCCAATCCCGCCACCGTGGTACTATCCGATGGGGTTGTATCAACAGAACTCCCAGAGGCTTTAATCTCCTCTCCCCCTGCTCCCTCTGCTCCCTCTGCTCCCTCTGCTCCCCCTGCTCCCTCAGCTAGGGCGGGTTTAGGTAAGTTAGAGGTTTTCTCCGCAAGGGTATTGGTAAAACCCGCCCCTACATTCCCTGCTTTCTTTAACGCCTCAACCAATTCCTCAATACGGATGGGTTTGCTGATATAATCATCCATACCTGCCTCGATGCACATTTCGCGATCGCCCACCATGGCATTAGCGGTCATGGCAATTATTCGCGGACGTTTCGATTGCTTATTCTGATCTGACCACTCTTGACAAATGTGCCGGGATGCCTCTAACCCATCCATTTCTGGCATCTGTACGTCCATAAACACCACATCATAAGGCTGACGCTGTAGCGCTTCGAGAACTTCTAACCCATTCCCTGCGACATCCGCTCGATACCCCATCCGTTGCAACAAATGTAATGCTACCTGTTGATTCACCGGATTATCTTCCGCCAGTAAAATCCGTAGGGGTAACCGTTCACCCATCTTGGCGTCAATGTCTGGTTTCTTAGCGCTGTGGATTTTCACCTTAATCGGTATCCCCGCCATCGCTTGCATCAGCACATCACACAGTTGAGACTGTTTAATCGGTTTAGTCAGAAACCCAGCAAACGTCTGCTTCACATCAGGTGTATCGACTTGCAACTCACCCAGAGACGAGAGCATCACCAGAGGCAGCGTTTGACAACCGGGAACTTTACGGATTTTTTGCGCCAATGTCACCCCATCCATCTCTGGCATCTGCATATCCAGAATCGCCAGATCAAACCGTTCTCCCTGATGCAGCCAGTCTAAGGCTTGAACCCCTGATTGTGCCGCATAGCATTCCATTCCCCAAACTTGAGCTTGGCGCATCAAAATCTTGCGATTGGTGTCATTATCATCAACAATTAGCAGTCGTTGACCATCGAGTTCCAATAGACAAACCTGATTCGTATTCTGCTGGGTACTCGGATCAGCCGGAACCACCAACGTGAAGTAAAAGGTTGAACCCACTCCATCTTGACTTTCTACCCACATTGTCCCACCCATCATTTCGCACAATTGCTTACAGATGGCAAGTCCCAATCCTGTACCACCGTATTTGCGGGTGGTTGAGGAGTCTACTTGACTGAAGGGTTGAAATAATCGATTTAATCGTTCTGGAGGAATACCAATTCCGGTATCCTTAACCGCAAATTGAATCCGATAATGAGGGGTAGCCGCCGAGGGAGTAATCCGTGGAGTTAGGCTAGTTTTTGTTTCCAGGCGTTCCCATTGCTCATAGTCGAGTTTCTCGGCGTTAACGGAAACAATCACTTCCCCCGATTGGGTAAATTTAACTGCATTGCTTAACAGATTCACCAGAATTTGCCGTAAGCGGGTTACATCACCAATAATCATTCGGGGAGTTTGAGGTGTGATTTGATAGGCAAGTTCTAAGTTTTTATCAGTGGCTTTGGCGGCTAACAGATCCAAACAATTTTCAATACAAACTTGCAGATCAAAGGAGACTTCTTCCAACTCCAGTTTGCCGGATTCAATCTTGGAGAAGTCAAGAATATCATTAATAATGGTGAGTAAGGTATCGCCACTATTACGAATTGTGGTGACAAATTCCTGTTGTTGAGAGGTTAACTGCGTATCCAAAAGCAGTCCAGTCATGCCAATCACCCCATTCATCGGCGTGCGAATTTCATGACTCATCGTGGCGAGAAACTCACTTTTAGCCCGAGTCGCCGCTAAAGCCGCATCGCGAGCTTGTGCCAATTCTTGTGCCGCCTGTTGACGCTCAATTTCGCCACCAATCCACTGCGCCATCAGTCGTAACAGTTCTATTTCTATATCTTTGAATGGCGTTTGCCGGGGGGTGAGACTGGCGAAACAGAGCGTACCATACAAGTCTCCAGCGACAACCACAGGGACACCGATATAGGCTTCGACTTGGAAAACTTTGAAGCCGGGGTGATTGTGCCACTGGCTGGTGCTAGCGGATAAGATACAAAGGGGTTTTTTGGCGTGTACGATTTCGCCGCAGTAGGTTTGTTTCAGGTCAAGAGTGACGCCTTTGAAGCTCAAATCATTGGGCATTTGGGCGGCGATGATTTCATAACGCCCGTTCTCGGTGTCAATGTTTTCGATATGAGAGAGGATACCGACATCCAGATTAAACTGGCGGCGTCCCATGGTTAGTAAGTTTTGCAGCTTTTGCTCAAAGTCAGAATTTTGTCCGGTTGTGACTTCGTATAAAGCGCGAATTATGGCAGCATTTTCGCGCAGTTCTTGCTCAATGTGTTTGCGTTGAGTAATATCAATGGCAATGCCTAGAATTGCTGGGGTTGCTGAACCGGTGACATAAAAGGGAATGCGGGTGGTTTGCACGATGCGGATATTCCCGTGAGCATCGGGAACTCGTTCTTCTGGGATGTGTTTGGGTTGTCCCTGTTGGATAATTTGCCGTTCTTCTTCGCGAACGCGGCGCAGTTGTTCGGGGGATTTAATAAAGTCCTCGTCTTTGTGGTTAAGCAAGTGTTCGACTGTTGTCCCGTAAGCATCCGCGATCGCTTGATTGACTAAGATAAACTGTCCATCTAAATTTTTGGCGAAAATAAAGTGAGGCACTAGATCAATGATTTGGCGTAGCTTTTGCTCACTAGCTTGTAACTGTTCGGCGGCTTGCTTGCGATCGCTAATATCTTCGACGGAGCCTTCATAGTACAGCAATACCCCATTCCCATCCCGCACCGCACGAGTATTTTCACTAATCCAGATAATACTCCCATCTTGGCGATATACTTGGGACTCGAAGCTGGAGACAGAACCCTGTTGATGAATTAGGCGTTTAAATTCAGCCCGTTGGTTTTGATCCACGTAGAGTTGATGTTCCCCATTCGTGAGTCGGCTGATCAGGGCTTCGGAAGAGGGATAGCCATAAATCTTCGCTAGAGCCGGGTTAGCACTAAGATACCGTCCATCGGGGGTGGTTTGGAAGATCCCCCAACCCGCGTTTTCAAAGATACTGCGATATTTTTCTTCGGCTTCAAACAGGGCTTCGGCGACTTGGATACGTTCTTTAATTTCCCGTTCTAACTTCTGATTCACCTGTGTCAATTCCTGAGTGCGCTCATTCACACGCTCCTCAAGTTGAGCATTCAGGGTACGCACCTCGGCTTCTGCTTGCTTGCGATCGCGGATTTCCATTTCCAACGCCTGATTCGCCGCTTGTAATTGAGCGGGGCTGGGTAGCGCCAAGGCTTGGGGAGTCAGCGGAATCAGTACCATCGCCGTGTAACAGGAAACCAGAGCCGTAAACGCTTTAATCAAGCCAGAGAGCCAATAATCTGGAAACCAAAGTGTCCAGACTCCCATGACATGAGTCATTCCACAGGCAATAATAAAAGCACCAAATAAGAAAAATATTCTGGGAAACGGGACATCCTCTCGCTGGCTAACAAAGTAAAGCAGAGTAACAGGAATTGAAAAATAAGCCAGCGCGATTAAGGCGTCAGAAATAACATGTAGGGAAACTAAATTCGTTTGCCACAAGTAGCAATGACCGTGAGGAATATACAACAGTGTTGTTAATAAATCTGGCATTGTTAAGTAGTCGAACACAATTAAATTGAGATTAGGGAACAGGGAACAGGCAACAGTAAGGGGTTGAGGCTCCAAATCATTTCTTAGTACAGCGAAAATAATTTATGTCCAGGTACTTAGTCCTTTAATAATCCCGCCGATTGATTCCCTTATCATCGGGAATGAATGCTCCATGTTGTTTGGCTGTGTAGGGGCGCATAGCGATGCGCCCTGACGCCCTTGATTGGGGGACACCAAGTCCAAGCTGCTGTCGAAACAAAGGAAATCAGGGATATGATTGAATTCCGTTTTCTGTAGGAAATGGCGAAAGATTAAAATCTAATGGTAAATCACCCGTTTCTGTCTATTTAGTAGCACAACTTGTCAGAACTCTTTATCCTCTAACATGGAATACTTTATCTATAATAAACATTTTGGCTTGACGAATGATGTAGCTTGCTGCTCAAAGGAAGCGAGTATGACAAATGACAAATGACAAATGACAAATGACAAATTTGGAGTTGTGCAGCCAGCCCTACTTAGAACTTGACACTGCAGCCGTGGACATTTGGCTCAACGCTCGAACTAATTCTTGTACCCGAATCGGTTTACTGATGTAATCATCCATACCAGCAGCTAAACAAGTTTCGCGATCGCCTTGCATAGCATTGGCAGTCATGGCAATAATTCGTGGACGTTCTGTAGCTGACCATTCCCGGACTAGGCAACGGGTGGCTGCTAATCCATCCATTTCTGGCATTTGTACGTCCATTAATACCACATCATAGGGCTGACGGTGTAAGGCTTCAATCACTTCTAACCCATTCCCCGCCACATCGGCTCGATACCCCATGCGGTGGAGTAGCTGCAATACCACTTGTTGGTTCACCGCGTTATCCTCAGCCACCAGAATTCGCAAGGGTAGACGCTGCGCCATTTGCGGATCAATCTGGGAAGAAATGGAGGAGGGTTTCACAGGAATCGGCTTGCCCACCAAAACCTGATTCATGACATCATACAGTTGAGACTGTTTAATCGGTTTGGTCAGAATCGCGTTAAAATGCTCCTTGACACTGGGTTGACTCAGATCAGTCATGCCAATAGAGGTTAACAGAATTAAAGGTAAATCCTGATACCCGGGTTGCTGATGAATCGCTACAGCCAGATTCAATCCATCCGTTGAGGACATTTGCCCATCCAGAATCGCCAGATCAAAGGGTTCATACCCACGCAACCATTCCATCACTTGGGTTCTCGACGCCGCTGTTTGGGGTTGCATTTGCCATACCTGACTGCGCTGGAGCAAAATGTCACGGTTGGTGCTAGTCTCACCCACAATCAGCAATCGTTTCCCGACTAAAGACGACTCAGCCCGTTCCGTTTCCGATTCCGCCTCAGCCACCCCATTCACCATCACCGTAAAATAAAAGGTTGAACCCACACCAACCTCACTTTCTACCCACATCGTACCGCCCATAATTTGACTCAGTTGTTTGCAGATAGCCAGTCCCAGCCCGGTGCCGCCGTATTTGCGGCTGGTGGAGGAATCTACTTGGCTGAAGGGTTTAAATAAACGGTTTAATCGATCCTGGGGAATACCAATGCCCGTATCCTTCACCGCAAATTGTAACCGATAACGGGGGGGAGTGGCAGATGAAACAGCAACCGAATCCGACTCCATCTCCGCTGCGGCTAACCGATGCGCTGTTACCGAAACCACCACTTCCCCCGCCTGGGTAAATTTAACCGCATTACCGAGTAAATTCACCAGAATTTGGCGCACACGGGTAACATCGCCGATAACGGTTCTGGGGGTTTGAGGCGAGAATTGGTAAGCGAGTTCCAAGTTTTTGGCAGAGGCTTTGGTGGATAGCAAGTCCAGGGATTCTTCGATACAGGTTCGCAAATCGAAGGGAATTTCTTCTAGGTCTAGTTTGCCAGATTCAATCTTGGAAAAGTCGAGAATATCATTAATAATGGTGAGTAAAGTATCGCCACTATTGCGAATCGTTTGCACAAATTCCTGCTGTTCTGCATCCAGTTCCGTATCCAGGAGCAATCCCGTCATGCCAATCACCCCATTCATCGGTGTGCGAATCTCATGGCTCATGGTTGCCAGAAACTCACTTTTTGCCTGAGTTGCAGCTAGGGCGGCGTCGTGAGCATCGGCGAGTTCTTTGGCGGCTTGTTGGCGTTCGATTTCCCCACCAATCCATTGTGCCATTAATCGTAATAGTTCGATATCGAGTGCTTTAAAGGGTTTGTGGTGGGGGGTGAAACTAGAAAAACTCAGGGTACCATAGGGTTGACCTGCGACAACAACCGGGACACCCAGATAGGCTTCTAGTTTAAAGGTTTGATAACAGGGATGATCACACCACTCACTATGGCTGGCGGCGGGAATAGACAGAGGTTGATTGGCTTGCAGCGTGGCGTGACAATAGGTTTGGCTTAAATCCAGGTGAACTCCCTTGGGATTAAGGTGATTGGGTAACTGAGTCGCGATCGCGTGATACTGATTGTCGGTGACGTGAGATAGGATGCCAATCTCTAGGTTAAACTGCTCGCGTCCCATTGCCAACAGGTTTTGCAAGCATTGGTCAAAATCCAGTTCGACGGAGGATGTGAAATTATATAATGCCCGAATCGCGGCTTCACTTTCACGCAGTTCTTGTTCAACTTGTTTGCGTTGGGTAATCTCAATAGAGATACCCAGAACAGCGGGGGTGTCTGAGTCATTGAGATAGAAGGGCATTTTCGTTGTTTGTAAAATGCGAATCTTGCCCTGAGCATCTGTTAAAATTTCTTCGGGAATATATTTTCGCTCTCGTTGATCAATCACGGCTACGTCGTCGGCGCGGAAGCGATGCACTTGTTCGGGGATAGGCGCCACATCTACCTCGTTTCGTCCCAGCAGGTGTTCGACAGAGGTGTCATAGGCGTCGGCTAGCGCCTGATTGACGAGAATAAATTCACCCTCCCGATTCTTGGCGAAAATAAAATGGGGGACTAAATCTATCACCTGACGCAGCTTTTGTTCACTGGCTTGTAACTGCTTCTGCGCCTGGGTGCGAGCCGTAATATCTTCGACGGAACCTTCATAATATAAGAGCGCTCCCTGATGATCACGCACAGCACGACAGTTCTCACAAATCCAGATGATACTGCCATCTCGACGATACACTTGACATTCAAACCCAGAGACTGCACCCTGTTCGTGGACTAAGCGGATACATTCGTGGCGCTGGCTGGGATTCACATACAGTTGATGTTCAACATCGGTAATGTGATCAATTAACTCATCGGATGAAGCATAGCCATAAATTCGCGCCAAGGCGGGATTGGCACTCAGATACCGTCCATCGGGTGTGGTTTGGAAGATGCCACCTACGGCATTCTCAAAAATGCTACGATATTTTTCTTCGGCTTGGCGTAGCGCGTCTTCAGCGTGAATGCGTTCCTGGATTTGAGCGGCTAATTGGTGATTCACCTGTTGGAGTTCTTGGGTTCGCTCATTGACACGCTGTTCAAGTTGTGTATTGAGCGATCGCACCTCGGCTTCAGCTTGTTGGCGATCGCGAATTTGCGTTTCTAAGGCTTGGTTAGCGGCTTCGAGTTGAGCGGGACTCGGTAAGGCTAACGCTTGGGGAATTAGGGGAATCAGGGCTAATGCTGTATAACAGGAAATTAAGGCGGTTATAGCTTTAATTCCACCCGATAGCCAATAATGGGGATACCAAAGTGTCCATACTCCCATAACATGGGTCATGCCACAGGCAATAATGAAGGCGCCAAAGAGGAAGAAGACTTTGGGAAAGGGGATATCCCGTCGCTTATTCACAAAATACAGCAGAGTACCGGGAATGGAATAGTACGCCAGGGCTATTAATGAGTCAGACGCAACATGAAGGGACACGAGATTAGTCTGCCACAAGTAGCAATGCCCGTGGGGGATAAAGGAAAATGGTAATAAAGTCATTTGGTAAACACCCTTGCCAACGTTTGGATGGGTTTTCTCTGATTCCCCATTATTTCACGCGGGCAAGCAGCTATATTAAACGGGAGCATCCCGTTTTGGACAAAGCATTACCTGCAGTAAAGCAATTGCAAGGGTTTCAGCCCCCTTCAAAGAGCCAACGTGCCAAATTGGGATGCTCCCTATTAAACGGAATCTCTACTCTCCTTAACTGACTGAAGAGTATGGCGATGAACCGAGAGTAGCTTTACAGAATCTTTAACCTTTTCTCCCGGAACTTTACCGAAACTTTATAGATCTAGCCCTGGGATTGCAGTAATCTTTTTAGTGTAGTAGAGAGTTAAGGTTGACTCCGCCAAATGAACAGAGCGGGGTCTTTTTGTGGGAATGGGGAATCCTTCAAAGGGTTTGGTTACCCAACCCCTACTGTCGGCAGGGTCAACAGGATTCATGAATGTTACAAAAATTAAACATGAAATCCATGTCCATTCATAATTGGGGATGAAAAACAGCACCCTCTGGATTTACCCCCCAGATTTAGGGGTGAACCTGACTAAACTGCCTAGATATGGCGAAATTGATGCATCTGAGTCGCGATCGCAGGGGTAGCATCCCCACCTTAACCCTAAACCCTAGGGCTGATTATCCCCCAGGTTTCTTGAGAAATAAATCTCCCCATTTTTGGCACAAGGAATTAGCATATAAGGGTGACTAAACTGTACACTCCCTTACAATCCCTAAGGGAAGGTCGCTGGTTCAAGCTCATCTGTGGCGCTAGTTTTCAGCACCTCCCTGCCGTTCGTAACCTCACCTTGGCGTATACTCTAGCTGGGGCTGATTGTATTGATGTGGCAGCTGACCCTGCCGTAATTGCGGCGGCAAAGACAGCCTTAGGGGTGGCGACAAGTCTGGTGGAGTCCGGTCAAGCACAAGGCATGGGATACAGTAACCAACCCTGGTTAATGGTCAGTTTAAATGATGGGGAAGATCCCCATTTTCGCAAAGCTGAATTTAATCCCAATGCTTGTCCTCCCGACTGTCCCCGTCCTTGCCAAACGATTTGTCCGGTTCAAGCTATTGTCTTTGAGCCACCGTCAACTCCGCCGGAGTCCCTAAAACAGGGGAAACCTGACCAACCCCTCACCTATCCTCACTCGCCCAAGGGATTCTCCGGTGTTATTGATCAACGCTGTTATGGCTGCGGACGTTGCTTACCCGTTTGCCCCAGTCAACTGATCTATACTCGCTCCTATGTATCCACCCCCACAACGTTAGCGGAACTGATTCTTTCAACGGGCGTTGATGCTTTGGAAATTCACACCCAAGTCGGGCATTTTACTGATTTTAAACGACTCTGGGGCGCGATCGCTCCCTGGATGCATACCCTGAAGTTGCTAGCTATCAGTTGTCCAGATGGTGAAGGCATGATTGATTATCTCTGGGAACTTTACCATCTGATCACGCCCTTACCTTGTCCCCTCCTCTGGCAAACCGATGGCAAACCCATGAGCGGTGATATTGGTACAGGAACCACGCGCAAAGCCGTGAAACTGGCACAAAAGGTGTTATCCGCCAACTTACCTGGATACGTGCAACTGGCGGGTGGAACCAATCACCATACCGTCAGTAAACTCAAAGCAGCAGGACTCCTCAACCCTGGAACCCCAGAAGACGCTACCGCTAACCCCATCCAGCCCTTTGTCGCGGGTGTGGCTTACGGAAGCTATGCCCGGGTATTACTGGCTCCAATTTTAGACCAACTCGATCAATACCATGAAGCAAATCATAATATCAATTTCCAAGCATTTCCATTATCATCAAGGGCAAACCTGGAAAATGATCCGCATCGGCTGGCAAAAGCCGTGGCTCTAGCCCATTCCTTGGTGTCTCAACTGAAGTCTGTGCCTAAGCCTGTTCAACCCGAACTCAGTAGGTTCTGTCAATAGTCCTCAAACCCTTACATAAACAAAGGACAAAGGACGAATGACAAAGGACGTAGCTTGCTTCTCAAGGGAGCGAGTATGACAAACGACGAACGACGAATGACAAGCCTATGGTGAATGCCAACGGGATGAACCCATCCCATCCCCAATCGTTATCCAATCAAGCCTTATCTAACACCACCAATTTAGCTGGGATGCAGATTACTGAGGATCTCCAAAAATTACTCGCTATTTTGCCAGAGGATATTCGCCAAATCCTGGAGCAACACCCCCATCGCGACAATTTAATTGAAGTGGTGATGGATTTGGGTCGATTTCCTGAGGTGCGTTTCCCCTCTGGTGCCGAATATCTGTCCGAAACCCCTGTCACCGCTGAACAATTAAACTATTGTGTTGAGCGGGTTGGGCATTTCAGTGGGGATAATCGAGCCGGACTGGAGAAAACCTTACACCGGATTAGCGCGATTCGCAATCGCCCCGGCGACATTATCGGGTTAACCTGTCGCGTCGGACGAGCGGTGTTTGGCACTATTGGTCTGATTCATGATCTCGTCGAACGGGGTCAATCAATTTTGATGTTGGGGCGTCCAGGTGTGGGCAAAACGACGGCGTTACGCGAAATTGCCCGGGTGCTGGCAGATGATCTACAAAAACGGGTGGTAATTATTGATACCTCCAATGAAATTGCTGGCGATGGCGATATTCCCCATCCTGCCATTGGTCGAGCTCGGCGGATGCAAGTGTCGCGTCCAGAACTTCAACATCAGGTGATGATTGAAGCGGTAGAAAATCACATGCCCGAAGTGATTGTCATTGATGAAATTGGCACCGAACTCGAAGCCCTCGCTGCTCGCACGATCGCAGAACGAGGGGTACAGTTAGTGGGAACAGCCCATGGAAACCAAATTGAGAATCTGATTAAAAATCCTACACTCTCCGATTTAGTCGGTGGGATTCAAGCCGTAACTTTGGGTGATGATGAAGCCAGACGCCGAGGTTCTCAAAAGACGGTATTGGAACGCAAAGCCCCGCCCACGTTTGAGATTGCCGTGGAAATGCTGGAGCGTCAGCGCTGGGTAGTGCATGAGAGTGTGGCGGATACCGTGGATGCGCTACTGCGGGGACGCAAACCGAATCCCCAAGTGCGGACGGTGGATGAGCAGAATAAGGTAATTATTACCCGTGAATTCCCCGATGCACCCGCTCCCCTGGAGCGCCGTACCCAGTCCGGTTTAGTGGCACAACCAAGTGGCTGGCGTTCGTCGGGACAGATGCAGCCACTATCGCGTTCCTCATCATCGGCTGCGGCTCAAACCAGTTATTTTGATCAGCTGCTTCATGATTCTTGGCAACAACCCAATTCCGTTGGCGAGGTTATAGACACGATTGGACCCAATGGTGAAGATTTGCCACTCCATGTCTATCCGTATGGGGTGAGTCGCCATCAAATTGAGCAGGTGATTCGGGTGCTAAATTTACCCGTTGTCTTAACCAAGGACATGGATAGCGCCGATGCCATTTTAGGCTTGCGATCGCATGTTAAAAGTCACTCAAAACTGCGCTCAATTGCCCGCTCCCGGCAAATTCCCATCCACGCCGTTAAAGCCAGCACCGTTCCCCAAGTGAGTCGCGCCCTGCGGCGGATGTTGGATATGGATGATCCTGGAGTTCCCGATGCAGCGGATTTGCGCTTGTTTACCCAAAGTGGCAGTGATGATGAGATTGAGGCGCTAGAAGAAGCACGGTTAGCCGTCGAGCAAATCGTGATTCCTAATGGACAGCCCGTCGAGTTACTGCCGCGATCGCCAAAAGTGCGAAAGATGCAGCACGAACTGGTGGAACATTATCGCCTCAAGTCCGATAGTTTTGGCGATGAACCCAATCGCCGCTTGCGAATCTACCCCGCTTGATGGCAAGGGGTAGGAGTGGAGCAAGAGGATAGCGTGTAGAGTAGCTCACGAGACTCTTGCTTCACCCGTTCTTCCATCACCGCTTGCTGCAATTGGATGAACGCTGTAAAGTCTTCCCAGTCGTACTTGTTCGCTAAAAGCTGACGCAATTGGTCTTCAGCTTGTAGGGTCAGATAGCCAGTCTTTTCCGCTTCTTGAACAATTTCGCGAATTAATCTCATTAGTGAATCTCCAGCGTTAATCGGTAGGTTAAAGTTGTGCCAGGTTCTATGACGAGTTATCT
The DNA here is from genome assembly GCF_040221695.1 of Coleofasciculus sp. E2-BRE-01. Lineage (NCBI taxonomy): Bacteria > Bacillati > Cyanobacteriota > Cyanophyceae > Coleofasciculales > Coleofasciculaceae > Coleofasciculus > Coleofasciculus sp. E2-BRE-01. Next base: position 27,877 of record NZ_JAVKEA010000161.1, read on the forward strand.
TCAGCTATAGTCCCCCCTAGATATAAATCGCCAGTAGAGCGTTGCTCTTACTGGGTCTGGCGGTATGGTGACAACTCGACATGTTATCAAATTTTTTCTTTACAAAAGAATACAAATTGAGTTCAACCCTTGGACAAAAATCCTCCTAACCTGAAGATATGTAAAAGCTACGTTCCCCTGATTAATGCAGCTAATGCCTTATTGTAGGGTATTTAAGCGTAATATAAAGATTATATTAACTTTTTCACCCTTGACGGACGAGTTAAATAATCTTAGCTTATCTTAATATTTGTTTATATATGGGGAGTCCGCCGCGTAAATTGAGCCTTCTGTTCCCTGAGATCAGGAGAAATCAGGCAATTTTCAAAAATCTCTTGACATATTCCCAGCCACAACTGCTAATATAAGCAAGGTACACACATTGGGGTGTAGCCAAGCGGTAAGGCAGCGGGTTTTGGTCCCGCCATTCCCAGGTTCGAATCCTGGCACCCCAGTCGCATCTACCCGACAAAATAATTCGATTAATCGATTCGGCGGAATTCCCCACTCTCTTACAGGGTGGGGATTAATAGTTGGACAATTAGGGGTTGCTGAATAAGTCTGGTGGTGGGGGTAGGGAGCAAGGGGAGCAGGGGAAGCAGGGGAAGCAGGGGAAGCAGGGGAAGCAGGGGAAGCAGGGGAGATGGGGAAGATGGAAGACAACATTTCTATAACCCATTACCCTATTGCCTATTGCCTATAGCACACCGAGCGAAGCGTTCGACTGAGCGCTCACGCCGAAGTCCGAGGTGTTGCCTATTGCCTAGCGCGTAGCGCTATATTTGGATTTAGATTTTGACTTAGATTTAGATTTCGATGGCTCCAACCAATCCTGAGTACCAACACTAATCACGGTTTGAATCTGCATCTTAATCCCTTCAGTTTGCGCGGCTGCCAATAGATGCTTCATTCCCACTGGCTCTGAGGCCTCAGCGGCGAGAAAGGCTGCTGCCAAAGCAATATTGTGGATACTGCCTCCGGAAACAGCCAGCCGCGCTAACTTCTCAAAATTCAATCGTCGGGTGGGGGTAGACTTGGGAAAGACGCGCCGCCAAATCTGCTCTCGTTGCATTGCATCCGGGAAGGGAAATTCCAGCACAAAGCGCAATCGTCGCTCGAAGGCTGAGTCAATGGAGTCTCTTAAATTGGTCGTGAGAATCGCCAACCCTTGATAGCTTTCTAAGCGCTGGAGTAGATAACTGACTTCTTGGTTGGCATAGCGATCGCGGGCGTCTTTGACTTGACCCCGTTTGGCAAACAGGGAGTCGGCTTCGTCGAATAATAAGACTACGCCGCCGACTTCAGCCGCGTCAAAGATTTGAGCTAGGTTTTTCTCCGTTTCTCCAATATATTTACTGACAACCGCACTCAGATCGATGCGGTACAGGTCGAGGTGCAGTTCTTTGGCAATAATTTCAGCAGCAGTGGTTTTACCTGTACCACTTTGACCATAGAATAACGCCGTCAGTCCCAGTCCCCGACTCTGTTTTCCACCCATTCCCCAATCCTGGTAAACTTTGGCGCGTTGGCGGGTGTGGGCGACAATTTCCTTCAGGGTTTTGAGTTGGGATTCGGGCAGAATCAGGTCATCCCACGTCATTGGCGTTTCAATACGTTGGGCGAGTGCATCTAGGCGGGGACGGGCTTGGTGGCGGCTGGTATTCCACAGGGTTGTTCCTAAATTGGTGTGACGATTGCGGTTAACCTGATGGATGGCTTGGGTGCAGACGGAATGAATCGCACTTTGGCTGAGATTGAATTGGGCGATTAAGCGATTAACGTCGCCATTGAGTTCGTTTCCATTGTCTGCCAGATAGGTGAAAAATAGGGAACGTTGTTCTTGGAGAGTGAGTTTGGGTATATCGTAGGTGGTTAGCGATCGCTCTGTTACGGGAAGTCGCTGTTGGCTACTTAGGATTAGGGGGGTATTGATTTCAGCAATAAATTGAGAAATCAGGGATAGTTCCAGCGCATCTGCCATGTTCACAGAGTCACATTCGAGGAACAATACACAATTGGTCAAGATAGCTTCCCGTTCCCAGCGTCGCCGTAATTGATGCAGTTGGATGGAATCCGAGGGAAGTACCGTTGCTGACATACGACGGATAGAACAGCCAAATAATGTCGTGGCTTCAGCCGCAATGCGGCGTTTTGTGGTCAAATCTGAGCCAGACAATTCGATAATGGGCAGGTTTGAGGTGGGGGTAGAGTCAGACCAAGCCGAAGCAATTATCTGGGCGATTTGCTGATGGGATGGGGGAAGGGCTAATTCTCCTGTTAAGCCGAGATCCAAGGGTTTAACTCGCTCATCAAGTTGAGAATCGATGCTGGGTTCGCCTAAAAGATAGCAGAGAATACGCGGGTCAATGCGGAGGGGCGATTGGGTTAAAGTTACACCTGGAGCGATTTCAATCAGTTGCCAGTATTGTAAGGGGGATTGTCGTCCTAGGACACTTAAACTGACGTGGGGTAAGGCGGATAGGGCTAAACTCAGGGTGGGATAATTAATCTGGGAGTCGCCACTGGCTTGGCGACAGAGTAAGGGGAAATCCGGGTCGAGTTCCATGCCTACACATAGGAGAAGGATATCGCGATCGCAGGCAGATAAGCCGAATTGGGTGCAGAGGATATCCAAGGCAAAGGGAGTCGCCGAGTTAGGTATTTCCGGTGGGGAAAAATCGGGATTTGGATCAGTTGTCTGATTCTGTTTCTGGGAAATATAGCATTCAAGATGACGATAGACTCGGTTAACCGAGGTCATCAAATATTGATAATTAGCTTTGTACCAATCTATTGCTGTAGAAGTCATAGAATGGGTAGAATCCCTGAAATGGAAGTCGATTTTGTCCGATATAATTTTTATATACAGGATATAGTTTTGTTGAATTAATTGCAAGTTATATAGTCATCAGCTTATGCAAGAAGCTCAACAGAAGAAACCTTCATTTATTCCACCCACTCCTGCGCCCAAAGACGCTGCTGATCAAGGGTTTACACCACTGCGATTTCCCGTACAGGCACAAGCCAAACAACCGTCTGCTTCAGGAAAGGCGACTCGCGCTTATTCCAGTTATGACCGAGATTTGATTCAGACAAAGCTGCTGGAAGGGATGGATAGGGCGATACCCAGACAGGGGCAAGCTGAAGCCATCCAGCCCAAAGATGCCCACTGTGAAGCCGAAGATGGTGTGCAACTCAAAGACGATGGGGAGTCGGTACAACAGAAGTCGCCCCAAGATATTGCCGCTGATGGATTTAGGGGGACACCGAGACAATTACCGCATCTGGATAAAATCCAACAGTCCTTTGGTCAAGACTTATCCCATGTTCAAGCGTATATGGGGAAAGATGCGGCGGCGGCATCTCAGAAGTTGAGGGCGGCGGCTTATACCTCTGGAAATCGGATTGCCTTTGCCAAGACTCCGAGTGTCGGATTGGCAGCCCATGAAGCTGCCCACGTTATGCAGCAACAATCAGGTCAAAGTAAGCAAAAGGAGTCACTTGTCCAATTGCAGACAGTACCCCCTGGTCCTCTTTTAGGATCAGGTTTAGCTCAAACAGAAATATCGCGCCAACAGGTAGCGGCCATCAATGCTTTCCGGCGCAACTATATGGATATGCGTGAGGCAAATTGGATTGGCGGTGATCTTTATTTCCACTGCAAGGCTAATTGTGAAGCTGCTCAGGTTGGTTCTCATGGTGCGACGATGGCAGCATACTTAAGTAATTCTAGAGAGTTTATTGACCGGATTACAGGTGACCCACCCGAAGCCAGCAATGACGATCAGGAAGCTAATCGTTATGGTCGTAGAGGTGGTAGGAACAATACCGATGGATCATGTAAAGATATTTGTGAAACATTTCGTCCAGAAGGTTTGCCTGATCAATATTAAACATCATGAAAAGTAAGATTATAATAATTTCAGCTTTCCTAGTTGTAATCTTGGCTTTTATGCATTTGCCTTGGGTAAGGCATTTTTTAGCTGTAGATAAATGTCTAGATAGAGGCGGTCGTTGGAATGATAAAAGTAATGAATGTGAATCCCCGCGCTACTAGTTAACTATTGAATCCATCAGTTTATCAGCTTATGCAGGAAGCTCAACACCTTTTGATCCTCATTTTCATATAGACCCTAGACTGGATATCGCTCGAGATTTTGCAGCGATCAGCGTGTTTTTATCTATGTCATCAATCTTTTTGTGTTTGGTGATTTTACCTCAAAATCGACGAATAATACGTTGGATAATAACGCTCACGGCTATAGCCTCATTAAGAATTAGTGCTTATCGACTAGCAGAAGCTATGTGGCTCTCCCGTACTTGAGGTAATAATTTTGTTTCTGGGAAATATAGCATTCAAGATGTTGTCCGATATAATTTTTATATACAGCATATAGTTTACTATAATTAATTGCAAGTTATATAATTATCAGCTTATGCAGGAAGCTCAACAGAAAAAACCTTCGTTTATTCCACCCGCCCCTGCGCCCAAAGACGCTGCTGATCAAGGGTTTGCACCACCGCGATTTCCCGTACAGTCACACGCCAAACAACCTTCTGCTTCAGGAAAGGCGACTCGCGCTTATTCCAGTTATGACCGAGATTTGATTCAGACAAAGCTGCTTGAAGGGATGGATAGGGCGATGCCTAGACAGGGGCAAGCTGAAGCCATCCAGTCGAAAGATGCCCACTGTGAAGCCGAAGATGGGGTGCAACTTAAAGACGATGGGGAGTCGGTACAACAGAAATCGCCCCAAGACATTGCCGCAGATGGATTTAGGGGGACACCCAGACGACTGCCGCACCTGGATAAAATCCAACAGTCCTTTGGTCAAGACTTATCCCATGTTCAAGCGTATACGGGTAAAGAGGCGGCGGCGGCATCTCAGAAGTTGGGGGCAGCGGCTTATACCTCTGGAAATCGGATTGCCTTTGCCAAGACTCCGAGTGTAGGGTTAGCCGCCCATGAAGCGGCGCATGTCATGCAGCAACAATCTGGGAAGGTGCAACTGAAGGATGGTTTGGGACAGGTGGGGGATAAGTATGAACAGCACGCCGATGCGGTAGCCGATGCCGTAGTAGCTGGAGAATCGGCTAAACCTTTATTGAGAGAGTATACAGGAGACACTGCGATCGCGCAGTCGATGCCTTCAGTGATGGCACAAGCCGAAAATGCGCCGCGACAACCGGGTGCGATCGGGCAAGATGTTTGGGCATCTGCGGAGGTCAAATTGATTGATGAGAGAAATTTTGGCAGTGCTTTGGCGGGAAGAGGCGGAAACTTAGGCAGTGAGGGAACCTATTACATTAATCCCAGAATCTCTGCCACATTGGGCGCAACCCAAGGCAAATTCCAAGGAACGCCCAGATTATTTCTCGGTGACAAAACCGTTGGTAGCCACGTTCGGTTGATGGTTTCCAACCCACAAACAGAGCAAAGAGTTTTCGGGGGAGGACATGAAGGATACAAGTTTACTGCAACTTACACCTTAAAGAACGCTAAAACCTGGGAAACACCTAACATGAATTTCAACTTTGGCGTTCATAATCGTCGGCAACTCGAGGGAAGTCTCGGTGCTTCTGGAAGGTTGCCAATTAAAAAGCTGCTTCCCGTAGAGGCAAATGCCAATATTGGCACGAATTTCAGCAGTGAACAGGATTTTAAGGCAAATGTTGAAGAGTTTTCATTAGGCGGAACCAACAGCTACTATGCCCATACGCATAAAATTTCTCTCTACATAAGTTCTGCGGGGAATGGAGGTGGAGAAGAAATTGAGTCTGGAGGTGATGGAAATCATACTCCAGACGGTGTTTATGTCTCTCAAAAAGTTGAGAGTAAGCACGTTGAGGCTGATGATGGTAGCCATAGCTATCTCACGTACCATGAAAAACCAAGAGTGAATATGCCATTACAAAAATAAAATAAAAATGAGGAATTAAACCTAAAATGAAACCTCAAACAAGAATCAACGTCGTCGTAGTGTTAACTACTATAACAATGGCGAGTTGTTCAGGAGAACATATCCCTTTTCTCGGACAGTCTCGCCCTCAGCCAATCCCTCCGCCGGAACCGATTAATTGTCCAGAAATACCAACGGTTGAGGAAATACCAAATACTCCTGTATCGGGTCAAGTTTATGGGCGAGAGTTTTCCTTAGACAAGTCAGACATCTCTTTTCCTAAATTACGGATACAGCATGGAAATCTTGATCCCCAGGCAATCACAGTGCGATTTGTTTTTGACATACTCATTGGTGCTTCATCTCCTGTAGAACCAATAGAATACAACACCTCCAAGGCGGAAGGGACAACATACGCTTATGGAGGAAGATACGGCACAGAACGCGAAAGTGTCTGGGATTATCGTGTTTTAGCTACGGAATACGTGAAAAATCTGCAAGAAGATTCGGATGTTGATCATTATACGTTGTGGTCTTACGGGACTTCACTGGAGAACCCAGATCATCGTGTATTTTTGCAGATTGGTCAGCGACAGGGAGATTACCTTCCGGGAAAACTCTATCTGTGCGTACCGAAAATGGCAACCGAGATTCAGGGTACTTTTAACGCTAAACTCTCACTGGGTGGCGGAACTTTTGTTGGTGACTGAATTGAATTTCAAGATTAATTTTATCTATAGTGTGTCTAGTTAATTCATATACCAAAAAACATCGATTAGGACTTTCGGCATCATTGTAGAGACGTTGCATGCAACGTCTCTACATAAATGATGTGTCCTAACTCTTCTAATTGTACAATTAATTAATTTATACGCGCTATATTAACTTATGCAGGAATTCTCCACCCATGAATATGTCCCTGCAACAATGAGGAAGTAAACCCAACATGAAACCTCGAACAAGAATAAACGTTGTAGTAATTTTAAGTACTCTAACAATGGCGAGTTGTTCAAGAGACAGCATCCCCTTTCTCGGACAATCGCGCCCCCAGCCAATCCCTCCGCCGGAACCGATTAATTGTCCAGAAATACCAACGGTTGAAGAAATACCAAACACTCCTGTATCTGGTCAAGTCTATGGGCGAGAATTTTCCTTAGATAAGTCAGATATTTCTCTTCTTTATTTACGCATACAACACGGTAATCTTGATCCGCAGGCAATCACGGTGCGATTTAGTTTTGACATCCCAGTTGGATCTTCATATTTTGACCCAGTTGAATCTTCATCTCCTGTAGAACCGATAGAATACTACACCTCCAAGGCGGAAGGAACAACTTATGCTTACGGAGGAAGATATGGCACAGAACGTGAAAGTATCTGGGATTACCGTGTTTCAGCGACGGAGTATGTAAACAATCTGCAAGATAATTCAGATGTCGATCATTACATGTTATGGGATTACAGTACTTCGCTTGACTATCCAGATTACCGAGTATTTGTGCAAATTGGTCAGCGACAGGGAGATTACCTTCCGGGCAAACTCTATTTGTGCATACCGGAAGCTGCAACTGAGATTCAAGGAACGTTTAACGCTAAACTATCACCCCCTAACGGAACTTTTGTCGATGACTGATACCGAAATTCATCTGGCTATAATGCCTAAACGAATGACAAATGACAAATGACAAAGGACAAATGACAAACTACCATTGACCCGCTAACGCCGCCCGACACCGTTCGCAAATGGTGGAATGCTCGATAATTTTACCCACAAACGGGGAATAGTTCCAGCAGCGATCGCACTTTTCGCCCTCAGCTTTGACAACCCCCACCCAAACCTGTTCTGACTGACTGCGATAGTCAGCATTTTCAAGCGCATCCGGGGAGTCTAATACCTCAACTTGGGAGGCTAAGAACAAATAGCGCAACTCATCCACCCCGTTACTGAGAACCGTAAACCGTTCCCCTAGAATTTTGGGTTGGGGTTGTGGTTGTACTGGCGCTGGAGGTTCGGCTTCAGGTTCCACCGTTTCGGGTTCTGGTTGGGGAGAACCTTCACCCAATACCTCTGTTTTTAGCGATCGCGCTTTCTGGACTAATTCTTGCCGATTGGGGGCGCGGAGTAAATAGCGATTGACAAACCAACCACTGTAGCCAATCCCCACCAATTGTAAGATATCTGCTACTAAGGGGAGATATGCGATCGAATCTAATACTGTTGCGGTTACTTTTAAGGTAATCGGTATCGCTACCGCTACCCCCACCGTTAACCATACGCGCTGATTTTCGCTGAAAATCTGGCGTAGCGTCGCCAAGACAGTGGACAGAATTTGATTAACATTCCACTCTTTTGCTTCTGTCTGTGAGGACAGTATTTCTGAAGCTAATGCTGCTTCTGGTTCCTTCAGCATCAGTTCCGGTTTCGGGGTTTGCAACCACAGACGCGGAATCCCACTGGGGTTTAATTTCCGCAACTGTTGGCGTAATTGCGTATCGGGGACATGAAGCAAGACTTTCGCTTCTAGAGAAGAACCGATCATCTTCTCTGCCCTAGCTTGTTCTAACACCTTATTCACCTCGGTGCGAATCGCCCGTAACCTTGTCCATTTTTCGACTAATTCTGGTTTTTTCCAGGTTTCATCTAACTGCACCCATCCCGACTCAAACACCGATTTATAAGGTGTGGGATAAGGCAGATATTGCCAGATATCTTCTGCGGTATGGCATAATACAGGCGCAATGGATCGAGCTAAATTTTCCAGTGCGATCGCTAATACCGTCTGACAACTGCGGCGTCGTATCGAATCCGGATGACTGATATATAGACGATCTTTCGCCACATCTAAATAAAAGTTGGACAAATCCACCACACAGAAATTCTGCACTGTTTGGAAGAAGCGGAAAAACTGATAACTGTCAAACGCCTCCGTTACCTCGCCAAATACCTCCGTCATCCGGTGCAGCATATAGCGGTCTAATTCCGGTAACTGTTCATACGCCACCGCATTTTTAGCCGGGTCAAAATCATGCAGATTTCCCAATAAAAATCGCGCCGTATTGCGAATCTTGCGATAAATATCGGAAAGCTGTTTCAGTATCCCTTGACCAATGGGAACATCGACCGAATAGTCCACAGACGACACCCACAGCCGCAGCATATCTGCACCATACGGCGGTTCCTGTTTATGATTCTTTCCGCCTTCAATAATCGTCGCGGGGTCTACCACATTCCCCACAGACTTACTCATTTTACGTCCTTGTTCATCCAGAACAAAGCCGTGGGTTAGCACTGATTTATAGGGCGCACAACCATTTGTTGCCACACTGGTGAGGATACTGGATTGGAACCACCCCCGATGTTGATCTGACCCTTCCAGGTACATATCGACAGGGTAGGATAATTCCTCACGTTCTTGAACAACTCCCGCCCAAGACGAACCGGAATCAAACCAGACATCCATCGTATCGGTTCCTTTGCGATACGTGCGACCATTATTTCGGTAGGATTCGGGTAATAATTCCGTTACGGGCAATTCCCACCACGCATCAGACCCTTTTTCAGCGATAATCCCTTGTACGTGGGCGATGGTTTCTTCTGTCAACAGAGGTTCATTCGTCTCCTCATCATAAAACACCGGAATCGGCACCCCCCAACTCCGTTGGCGGGAGATACACCAATCCGAACGTTCCGACACCATCGCGGTAATCCGGTTTTCGCCTTGGGAAGGAATCCAATTAACCGACTGAATCGCCTTCATCACTTCTTCCCGGAAGCCATCCACTGACGCAAACCATTGTTCCGTCGCCCGGAAAATTGTTGGTTCTTTGGTGCGCCAATCGTAGGGATATTTATGGACGTAGTTTTCCTCTTTGAGGAAGGAACCCGCCTCTTTGAGGGCGTCAATTACCGCCGGATTCGCATTCCGCAGCACATTTAACCCAGCAAAGGGTCCAGCTTCGGTGGTAAAATCTCCATTTCCATCTACGGGAGAGATAATCGGTAAATTGTAGCGCTGACCGACGATATAATCTTCTTGACCATGACCCGGTGCGGTATGGACTAATCCGGTTCCCGATTCCGTGGTAATATAATCGCCACCAATCACAATTGGACTTTCCCGGTCAAAGAGGGGATGGCGATAGGTACACTGGTCTAATTCTTCTCCTTTCAGCGTGGTTTTGACGGTTAGGTCTTTATCCAGGGTTTGAGAGAGGCGTTCGACTAATTCCGCCGCCACGATTAAGTATTTAAACCCTTCGGCTTCCGTGTCTGAGTCGGCTGATGCTTCTGCGTCTGGGGATTCCTCGTCTTGAGTGGGGGCAAATCCTTTTGCCTTTGACTTACTTGACTTAGCGGATTTCTCCGCCTCCTGACTGGCTGATTTCCCTGATACTTCCACAACCGCATACGTCAGTTCTGGATTCACCGCCACGGCTAAGTTACCGGGAATTGTCCAGGGAGTGGTTGTCCAGATGGCGACACCCAAATCCACTAAATAGGGTTTTAGTCGCGCTTCCACAGATTCTGTGGCTTTGGTGAGGGGAAACGCGGCATAAAGACTGCGGGAGGTATGTCCTTCCGGATATTCTAACTCGGCTTCTGCCAAGGCGGTTTGGGAACTGGGACTCCAATGAACGGGCTTCATTCCCCGATAGATATACCCTTTTAGCACCATCTGACCGAATACGCCAATTTGCGCGGCTTCGTATTCCGGGGTTAAGGTCAGGTAAGGGTTATCCCAGTCTCCCCATACACCATACCGTTGAAACCCTTGGCGCTGCTGATCAACTGTTTTCAGGGCAAAGTTTCTGGCTTTGCGCCGCAGTTTTATCGGGGTTAGGGCTTGTCTGTCTTCTGGGTCCATGGCTTGCAGGACTTTCAGTTCAATGGGTAAGCCATGGCAATCCCAGCCAGGAATGTAGCGAACTTTATGCCCTTGCAGCAGCTTATATTTATTGATGATATCTTTAAGAATTTTATTTAGGGCGTGTCCAATATGTAACGCCCCATTCGCGTAGGGGGGACCATCATGCAAGATGAAACTATCACCGGGATTCGTCTGTGACAGTCGCTGATAAATTTGTTGGTCTTGCCAAAACTTTTGCAGTTCCGGTTCCCGTTTGACCGCGTTTGCCCGCATACTAAATTGGGTTTGGGGCAGATTTACGGTGTCTTTGTAGGATTTAGCGTCTGTCACAGTTCGACCTATGGGTTAATGGTTATACGTTTGAGGGAGTCGGGATGGTTACCGATTACTCCTTTTTACATAAGCAGCTTTATCTATCCCTACATTATGGGTGAGAATTTGCCATCTTTTCAACTTTACTGGGGAGGATTTTCTGAATCTTGAGATTGTCGGGTTTTGGCGTCACCCTCACCGATTGGTTCAGCGGGAGGCGATAATGGCGATTCTGGGGCAATATCTGCGACTGGGATGTCTGGAGACTCATCCGATTCCGGTTCCGGGGATTGGTTCGCGGCGTCTACCTGTTCGGGTTCAGGCGGATTCGGGCGCATCAGGGGTTCTGAGTCAGCGGGTTGAGTCGTCTCAGTTGCTGATTCCGCTGGGGTTTCTGGGGGTTGGATGTCTGGGTTCTGAGTGAGTTCCGGTTCAGTTGTTGGTGTTTCTGCTGCTGGGGTAACGTCAACGGTTTGGGTTTCCGCTGGGGTTTCGTCGGCTGCGGCTGTTTCTTCTATACTCTGACGTGGAGTTGGGGAAGCGTCGAGTGGGGTGTCTGGCGGACTAGATTCAGGGATTTCTGGTGCGGGTGAGGGGGGAATATCCTCTGATACTGTCTGCGGTTCCTTCGTTTTAGCGGGTTTTGCCTTCCCTTTGCCCAAGAACTTATTGAAAAATCCCCTAATTCCCTGACGTTGTTTGGTTTGTTTCTGGACGGGTTTGGTGGGTGTTTCGGCTACAGGTGTCTCAGTTAACGTCTGTTCTTCTAGGGGTGTCTCGGCTACAGGTGTCTCGGTTAATGTCCATTCTTCTAGGGGTGTCTCGGTTAATGTCCATTCTTCTAGGGGTGTCTGGGTTGGAGACTCGTCTGGGGCAAATTCCCCTATCGGTTCTGGCGGGGTTGTTTCCTCTGCGGGTTCCTCAACCCGTTCAGTTGGTGTTGTTTCTACTGTTTCCCTGACTTGAGTCGGTTCGGTGATATCCGCGATTACGGGTTCCTCTAGGGGTTCCTCTAGGGTTTCCGCTGGGGTTTCCTCGCTTACCTCTGTGGAAGAGGCGACGGGGACATCGCGTTCTTCCGATGGCGGTTGCACTTCCTCGGTTATTTCCGTAACTGTTCCAGGGAAGGGTTCTCCCATTTCCGTTTTGGCTGGGGCGATTTCCGTCTCTGGCGCGGCGGGTTCTGTCACAGGTTCCGGTTCAGTTACGACTGGGGTTGGCGTCACTGGCTGTTTACGGAACACCCGGGCGACGGGTTGAACCACTAGGTTTTTTGCCAGTTGGAACATCCCAGAACTAGCTATTTTTTCCTGAACTTGGGGCGAAATTTCGGTTTGGGCTTCAGGTAAAGCCAACTGTCGCCGCATCATCAGGGTTTGCCAGCCTAACCAGCCCAATAGAGATACACTGGCGAGTTGACTCAGGAGTACCGCCCCGGTAATCCGCCCTGCACATACCCACAAGACGAGGGCGTAGAAAAATCCGACACCACTCCAGAAGAAGTCGCTTTTGCGGTGGACTTCGGGAAAAAAGAATGCTGCCATGTAATAGGCAAAGCTACCAAGACCGATAACCAACGCGAGGACGTATGGCAACATTAGGCGGATACTCCTTGAAACAGACGTTCATCATTGTAGAGGGTATAGGGTTAGAGGAACCCTTAACTCTATCCTTATTATTTTCAGCAGGTTGAGTGCGATCGCGCCAAGTCCATTGTAACGAGATGTTACAAACTCTCGTTGATTCACCACCTTGTCGGGGCACCATCCTTGCGCCCGATTCAAGTCCCATCGCTGATGACAAACCCATGGTACTGACTGGTATGCTGGTGGGCCCTTGCGAAGTCGAAACCCACCCTACTATCAGCATTTTCCGGTTGACAATTTTTGCCTATCCTGCATGGCTATTTTGGCTAAAATAAGTGTTCAAAGGGATGTTAGACCCTATGGCTAATTATAAAGAGGTACTCCGTCTATCTGGCAGCCTCACTCTTGATGAGAAAATGCAATTAATTGAAGCGTTGTCAAGGTTGATTCGCCAACAAATTAACTTATCTCAGGAAACGCCCTCATCCGTCTTGGATATTGATGTTGAGTCTGAGCCATTAATAGGGTTATGTGACGGTACAGAAAAAACAAGGGTAAGTTTGAAAAAATGGCGGGGATTTTTGCCCAAGCGTGTGGATGCTCTAGAATTCCAGAATTCACTCAGACAAGAATGGAATGAATAATAGTTAAGTTTGTAGTAGGCACTTTAGTGCCTTATAATGTCTGATGTGTCGGTATCGAAATTATATTTTTTTTTAACGCAGAGGACGCAGAGGGATACGCAGAGGTACGCAGAGGAATTGGCAGTATTGAGGAGAATTTGTAAAGGTTTATAGAAGTAAGCGGAAATGATAGGATAGGTGGTTTATCTGTTCAATTGTTTCTCATGGATGCTGACGCGGACACTTGATGAAGGCGCGGATGATTCGCCATAGGATTAGGGTAGTAAATGCAAGTAGGGCAAAGGGAAATACGATTAATCCCGCGATGAAGCATAAGGCTAGATGCAGTTTACCCCGTTGAGCAAATTTAATTGTTGATTTGAGCCATTGGGGATAAGGCATAGCATCAATAGGAAGCTCAAGTTCTTGTAATATTTTAAATCCTTTACATAAGGCATTCAATCCTTCCTGGGTTCTACCAATTATGGGATACGTATAGCCTAAATTTTGCAAAGTTTTAGCAATCCCAAGGCGATCGAAGATGTCTTCACGAATTTTTAAAGACTGTTGATAATAGTCTATTGCTCGTTTATATTGTCCTAGGAGTTTATAGGTATTGCCCAAATTCCCCAGAGAATTAGCAATACCAGAGCGATCGCCAATTTCTTTCAATATTGTTAAAGATTGCTGATGGTAGTCTATTGCCTGTTGATGCTTGCCAATAGAATTGTAAACGCCACCCAAATTTCCCAAAGACTTGGCAATTCCTGAACGCTTTCTGATTTCCTTGAATATCACCAAAGATTGCTGATAGTAATCTATTGCCAATTGATATTTTCCTAGGAGATTGTAATCATCGCCCAAATTATGCAAGGAACCAGCAATACCAGAGCGATCACTGACTTCCTTAAATATCCCCAAACATTGCTGATGGTAGTCTATTGCCCGTTGGTGTTTACCAAGGGAATTATAAATACTGCCCAAACCCATCATAGAACTAGCAATTGTCGGTCGATCTGCTATTTTTATAGATATCGCTAAAGACTGCTGATAATATTCTATTGCTCTTTGGTATTCCCCTAGTGAATTGTAAGTATTGCCCAAATTATTCAGAACTCTAGCTATCCCAGAGCGATCATCAATTTTTTGATAAATAGCTAAAGACAACTGATGACATTCTATTGCCTGTTTGTATTCCCCTAGGGCATCGTAAGCATTGCCCAAATTCTTAAGAGACATGGGAAATTGCCACTCTGACTGACTCAAGTTCCAGTTTTGCACTAACTGCCTATGCAGTTCAACCTGCATTTTGCTATACCCACGCAATGTTAAAAACTCATCACATTCGCGTAGAATATCGAAGGCTGTAATATACTGTTTAAGTTCACACCAGTGATAGAATATTTCCAGATATTCAGTTATATCCTCTATTTTTTCCCAAGGTGGTTGTTTAGTGTTTAAACAATAATAATCGATCGCCCGTTGATGCGCCTGGTTTAAATCTCCCGTTTGGCATTTAGCATATTCCTGAATCAACGGCTGAAACTTAAACCACCGCCCCTCATTTTTATCTCTTTCTTCCTGTAATAGGGAACGCCTCACCAACTGGCGCAAATCTTGTTCAATGCTTTTGGTATTGGGTTTCCCCCTTTTAGATCCCCCCAACCCCCCTTCAAAAGGGGGGCTAAGAGAATCTAGAGAATCTAAGGAAGAATCTAGAGAGGATCTTTTCTGCTTATTTTGAGGTTGAGATACCTTTAAATCCCGTTCAAAAGAGAGACTATGAATCTGCACTAACGCCATGGCTGAATTAAAGGGAATCCGATAAACACATACTCCCAATAGCAATTGCTGCATTCTCTGGCTAATTCGCCCAAAACTCTCATCCAACACCCGCCGCATCCAGATATCAACTTTACCCCGATGCAATCCGGTTAAATTCTCATCCGTTAATAAATGGGAGATATCCGCCAACCCATAGCGCTGCAAATACCGAATCTGAGGATCGAATTCTTCCTCTTCTAATAAGAACCCAGCCACTAGCGTTAATAATAAAGGATGTCCCTCTACCTTCTGGGAAAACTCGACTAATTCCTCATCTGTTCCCCGAATCCCCAGCGCCTGCAATAACGTCGCCCCTTCCACAGGTTCTAATCCTGGTAAAGATAACCATTGACATCGAATCGGCGGCAAATCCAGACGTTCCCGCGTTGTCACCAGTACGACACTTTTCCCGCCACATTCCAACCAGCCATAGAAAAATTGCCGATAGGATTCATCGCGAATAGACGTATTCTTGTTATCCCCACCATCAGATTGCAGCAGGGTTTCTAGATTATCCATCACCAGCAAATACCGTCCCTGACGTAGATGATTGACTAATGCATCCCCCAGAGATTGTTCGGGTATCGCCTCGATAGTTTCCTGAGATACTCCAAATTTTAATAAAACTCGCCGCGCTAACTCGGTAAACCCAATCCGGCTAATATCTGCCCAAACTTTATCCTCAAATTCTGTACTATCTTCGTCGTAAATCTTAGCCGCCAGCGTCGATTTTCCTAACCCACCGATACCCGTAATTCCAATGACGCGAGTCTTCCCATCCGCCATCCAATCTTGAGTGGTTTGGCGTTCTAAATTTCGCCCTTGCCAATTATCGGTACTGGGGCGGATTTCATCTAAATTGGGTGGGGTGCTGCGCTGATTTTCTACCAGTAGTCAGTGGTAGTGGGTATCTCTCCCGCCAATTCGCCCAATGGAGTCGGCTTTAGTATCGCTAATAATATCGCCTGTTGTCTCGGCTTTCACTTCAACCGTGCGGCTGCTGCGATCGCTCTTTTGATTCAGAGTCCGCTGATCGGCTATACTACTGACGTTTATAACCTGTCCAGCTAAACGTTCAACCTCTTGGGCAAAAGCCGGATCTTGTTTCATCACCGCTTGTAAATACTGTGTTACCTTGGCTAAGTCAGATTGAGAACCTTGTTGGGCGGCTGCGATCGCGCGATCGGCTTCGGGATTGCTTGACAATTTGCGCTTAATGGTATCTCGCAGTTTAGTAATTACCCCTTCTGTCGCCTTACCCACCCCGGTTTCGATAACCGCACCACACGCGATTTTGGCAGCTTCTACGACGAGTAATTCTGGCATCATAGCTCAAGCGAATGATAATAGTTTCTATGAAAATTTTAGCCCTACGGTGCAGGGTTCAGGGTTGACTCAACCTAGACTTGTCAAGCCTATCCTTATTCTCCACAGGTTGAGTGCGATCGCGCCAAGTCCATTGTAACGATATGTTACAAGTTCCCGTTTATTCGCCGCGTTATCAATATTAGGGTAGGGGCAATAGTTACAAGTTCAGGTACAAGTTTGTCAAGCCGTAAGGCAACCGGGAATCTACAATCATTGGTAGTCCTGGGTAGAGAGATGGGAAAGTTTTGACCCTTCACGTCCGAAAGAAGGCATGGCATCTCTCCTGTGTAGGGGCGGGTTTTACTACTATCGTTTCTAACCTAACCCAGATGTAACTAAACCCGCCCGTCTAGTGGACTGACACAGCTAAAATTGTGGAATAGATTGTAGGTTGGGTTGACGACTGTTACCCAAACCTAGGTGAGGGAACTTTAAAAATAATTGATTGGTTAAACAAGGCTCAGAATTACTATAAAAAAAGTGTATCAGCCATAAAACGATGGTTTGCTGAAGTCGTTGGGTACTTTGAAAGCAGAACAACCAATGGAGTTGTTGAAGAAGTTAACAACAAACTGAAACTATTAAAATGGTGTGGCTTTGGCTTTAGGAACTTTAATAATCTTACTATACGCGCTTTAGTTTTGTGGCATTATCCTAACCGTTTAGCACACTAAGTAGGGAAGACCCAACATTATCCGACATTGGTAGCTGCGACATCGTTTCGTTCGTAGTAGGCGCTTTAGCGCCATCATCGCCTCAACACTTACCCTCAAATTCTAAGCAACATTATCCGACATCGGGGATTAAGCAAAGGGCGACCCAAGTCAATTAAATGGAATCGCGTTGTTCACTAATGCAGGCGGGTCGCCCCTACCGCAGTCTCAGCGGTGTTAAGTTCAATCCTCAGCAGTTCATCATCATTGAAACCGTATTGTTCTAGAATAGCGAAATCCTTATACCTCAATTTATTACAAAACGATGACAAAAAGGAGTCAAAACACGCCACAATAAAGAATCAAAACCAGTGATTTAACCAACACATCGCCATTTGAAAGTTGAATGACACGAAAGCCTCACGATCAATTTGCCAAGCAATACCTAGAGGAATTATTAGCCCCTCTAGGAAACGTCGAAACCAGTCGGGAAATATCCCCCGAAATCCGCCAAGTTGATGTTTGGTTTGTGCCAACACCATCACCAGCAACCGCACCCGAAAACCTGGGATTACTGGGGCGAATGGCAACAACCGCCTGTCTATTAGAACCCTTCCGCAATCCACCCAGCCCCGCCGAGGTACTCGACTGCCAAAGCAAGTTAAACTCAGTACGCAGTGAAATGCGGCGAAAAGCCAGACGAGAACGGACTTCATTTCCCGACACCGATTGGCCCCACTTGTGGATTCTCTCACCCTCTTGTTCCACAAGATTATTAAACGGATTTGGTGCAAGACTGAATCAGTCAGGAAACTGGGGAGACGGTGTATATTTTATGCCAGAGTTCCTGAAAACAGGATTAATCGCCATCAACCAACTGCCCGTCACTGAAGATACACTATGGTTAAGGGTTTTGGGAAAACGCGGAACTCAGAAGCAAGCGATCGATGAATTGGTCGCTTTACCCCAACAGAACCCTTATCGGCAGACAATTTTACAGATTCTGGCAAACTGGCGTATCACGATCAACGAAAGCAACAATTTAAGTGAACAGGACAGGGAATTGCTAATGAACTTATCACCAGCTTACTTAAAATGGCAAGAAGAAACCTTAGAACAAGGCAAGCGAGAGGGTATACAAGAAGGCAAACTTGAAGGCAGACTTGAAGGCAGACTTGAAGGACAACGCCAAATGGCGGAAAACTTTCTCCGAGTACGATTTGGGGAACTTGACCCAAACTTAGCGAGTGCGATCGCGCCCATGTTACAGTTACCCCCTCAGGAGTTGACTCGGCTATTATTTAACCTTGAACGTGAGGAACTGTTACTGTGGTTTGGTAATCTGCCAATGCGAGACGAAACCTCAAGACAAGAAGCCGTAGAAAGGTTTCTGAGAGTACGATTTGGGGAACTTGAACCCGAATTAGCGAGTGCGATCGCATCAATGTTACAATTACCTACCCAAGAATTAACTTCCCTACTAACTACCCTTTCCCATGAGCAATTGTTAGAACGATTTGCCCCAAATACAAATGACGAATGACCACTGATAATAGGAACTTCATTATATTCCTTATCAAGATGAAGTCATACCAAAAACGCGACTGAAATTATATCGCCACTGCAACGCAGGAGTTGCTGGATTAACCCGTAATGGCGGTATCTCAAGACCTTGAAATATAATCTTTTCGAGTACCGCGATTAACAACATTTCAATAACACTACCAATTGTCTTACCATCTAAGTTGGGCAATGTGTGCTGAGTTCGTAACTGCTCATACCATTTGGGAAGTTTTCCTCCTCGTCCCACACGAGTTAATACGTCTGCTAATTGTTCCGTGTTTTCTCCCTTTAGAGCGCGATTCACTTCCTGAATTGTTGTATCCAGTGATTCTCTTAATCTGGCGCGTAATTCTTCTTTAGCAAGCATCAATTATAGAGAAAAGTGATAATTGTTCAAATTTAGGTTTTTTCAGTTGGACGATCTTATTTTCTACGATACAGTCCATCACCCACCCAGCCATAACTGGAGGAATGGCATTTCCGAAAAGCGCATATTGATCATAGAGCGATCGCGGTATACTTGACAGGCTTTCGGACAACGATCATTTGCCCAGATTGTGTCTATTTTTCTCTGATCCGCCGCAATCCGGAATCCTCCAATCCCGCAAAATAACTCAACGGTGGTGCAGATGTCATTTGTCATTTGTCATTTGTAAAGGTTTGAGGTTTGTTGACATAAGTTAATATAGTCGAGTTCATTTCCACCAACCTACTTAATCTGTGTCATTCAATCGTGAGTCTTCTGGTAAGTGTAATTCAATCTGTGTAATCTGTGTTACTGCATTCGATCAATAGTACGATATTGGATCGCTTCAGCAATGTGTGCTGTTTTCAACGTTTCAGCCCCCGATAAATCCGCAATTGTGCGGGCGACTTTGAGGATGCGATCGCTCGCCCTGGCAGATAGTCCAAGTTTGCGAATTGCCCCTTCTAAAAGATTGCGACTACTATCCTCTAAATGACACCATTGTCTCAAATGACCACTTTGCATCTGGGCATTGCAGCGCAGTGTGGGTTCTGAGTTGAAGCGATGACGGGCGCGATCGCGGGCTACTTTGACTCTCTCCCTTACGGCTTCTGACGCTTCGCTTTGGGGTTGTCGAGTAATCTCTTCGGGTTTAAGGCGATTCACCGCAACTTGTAAGTCAATTCGATCCATTAACGGACCTGAAAGTTTTGCCCAATAGTTCTCCCGTTGTCGCGCTGAACAGGTGCAGGGTTGCAGGGTATCGCCAAAGTAACCACAGGGACAGGGATTGGTACTAGCAACTAGGGTAAATTGTGCCGGAAACAAAACGGATTGTCGGGTGCGAGAAATGGTCACATAACCATCTTCTAAGGGTTGACGCAAAAATTCCAACACATTACG
This sequence comes from Coleofasciculus sp. E2-BRE-01, assembly GCF_040221695.1. Classification (NCBI taxonomy): domain Bacteria; kingdom Bacillati; phylum Cyanobacteriota; class Cyanophyceae; order Coleofasciculales; family Coleofasciculaceae; genus Coleofasciculus; species Coleofasciculus sp. E2-BRE-01. Next base: position 47,982 of record NZ_JAVKEA010000161.1, read on the forward strand.
CTTAAATTCGGTTAATTCATCCAGAAATAATACCCCTCGGTGCGCCAAGGAAATTTCGCCGGGACGAGGAAAACTACCTCCCCCAACTAATGATGGACCTGATGCGGAATGGTGGGGACTGCGGAAGGGGCGATGTTTGATTAGTCTACCTTTATCTTTGAGTAATCCGGCTACAGAATAAATTTGGGTAACTTCTAGGGCTTCTGCAAAACTTAAGGGCGGTAAAATTCCCGGTAATCGTCGCGCCAGCATGGTTTTACCGCTTCCCGGTGGACCGACGAAAATTAAATTATGACCTCCTGCGGCGGCTATTTCTAACGCCCGACGCGCATGGGATTGACCTTTGACTTCGTTTAAGTTTCCGCCTGTAAACTGATAGGAGGATGATTGGGGTAATTCATCCATGGTTACCGGAGAATAGCGTTCCGGTTGATTCAAAAAATCTGCCACCTCAGCCAGATGCTGGAATCCGTACACGTCTAATCCACGCACCACGGCGGCTTCTTGGGCATTATCGGCGGGTACAACTAACCCCGAAATCCCCAAACTTTGGGCGGCGGCGGCGATGGGTAAGACTCCCGCAATGGGGCGTAAATTGCCATCCAAGGAGACTTCGCCTAAAAATAGATAATCGCCTAATAATTCAGGATTGACTTGCTGCGAGGCGGCGAGAATCCCCACACTAATGGGTAAATCAAAGCTGGGTCCCTCTTTGCGTAAGTCGGCGGGAGTGAGATTAATCACGATTTTCCGCATCGGGAAGACAAACCCGGCATTTTTTAACGCCGCCCTCACCCGTTCTCGCGATTCTTGGACGGCGGTATCGGGTAATCCCACGACAACAATTCCGGGTAATCCGCCTGACACATCGACTTCCACACCGACTTTCACCGCATCGATGCCAACTAGCGAAGCACTCCAAACCCTGGCAAGCATATCGGTTGATCCTGAGTTTCATTGGCAATTATAGGACGTGCGATCGCAACCGTCTATTTTAAACTGGTGAATGCAATCACTCAAGAGTGTCCCATGGCTCCAAATACTAACCCCCTAAAATCTCCCTTGCTCGCCATAGTGCCATGGCACGAAAGGAACATACTAGAAGTGCTGTGGATACTAGGTTTCCTCTAATTTTTCTCCATGGCTCAATACTCTACAGAAAAACCTTTAAGCTTTACATTTCTTAAACTTCACACTCTACTTCACACTTTTGCTCTACGATAGCGATAGGCGTAGTATCTCTCATATCCAAATCTATGCCCAATTTCTCGCTCAAGTCCCAAAAAGGATGTAGAAAGTGGTCAATACCAATCCACTCATTGCACAACCACCTCAAGAAGTACCGTTGAAGAATGCACCTTTGGTGCGAGTGATTGCACAGGTGAGCTTTCCACCTATTCTTTCGATTGAGAAAAAAGAGTTTGTGGGTTCATTTCAAGAGGCAATTCGAGAAACCTATCCTATCCTACATCTGGAACAGACTCAGGGTTTAGTTTTGGGTTCCCCAGATATTGTGCAAACTGTACCTCAACTAACTTGGCGATTTTTAGACACAACAAATAGTTGGCGAGTCTCATTAGCACCCAACTTTGTGGCAATAGAAACAACGGCTTACTCAAGTCGTAGCGATTTTATAGAACGTTTTAAAAACGTACTAATAGCACTTGAAAAAAATTTTAATCCCAAGGTTATTGAACGATTTGGATTACGCTATATCGATCGACTTGTTGGTCAAGAACTTAAGGATATATCGTTACTTGTGAAACCTGAGATAGCTGGTATCGTCGCTACTGACTTTACAGAATATATTTCTCAGACTATTAATGAATCTTGGTTTATGATTCCCGATGGAGGTGAGCAAATTATCGCTAGGTGGGGATTGATGTCTGCTGATGTAACGTTTGATCCTGATGCAATTGAACCTATTGATCAAGCGAGCTGGATACTTGATATAGATATGTCTTCAAAGTCAAAGAACCGAGAATTCAGTGTTGAGGCATTAATAAGTGAAGCACATAATTTTGCTGAAAGAATTTATACGTTCTTTAGATGGGCAGTACAGGATGAATTTTTGCGGCGATTTGGAGGAGAATTATGATTACTATTTCAGCAAAAAAACACGCTCAGCTATCGAGTACTTCTGCCTTCGGAGCTATGGGTAAATTAGATACTCATCCATTTATTGGTTCTAGAATTTTTATAGATCGTTCTAGCAAAACGACTTCCAGAACTACTGTTTTTCCCAGTGCGTTAGTTGCTTTGGACATGACAACAAGTGGCGTGACTCTACCGTCCACTGGTTCTAAAGAAACGACACAGAAAGCTGTTAACAAACTAAAGAAATTGAGTGGATTGACCTGGGAGCAACTCGCTAAACTCTTCGATGTTTCCCGTAGAAGTCTTCATGCTTGGGCAAGTGGACAACCGTTATCTCCACCTAATCAGCAGAAACTGGATCGACTGTTAAATACTATTGAACACATTAACCGAGGGAGCGCAAGTCTCAATCGCAGTCTTTTGTTGAAACCGGATAGTGATGGTAGATCTCCTTTTGATTTACTGGTAGCAGGTGAACACGAAAAGGTAAAACAGATTCTTGGTTTTGGTAATGCTCCTAAGAAACCACAGCTAAAACCCTTATCCAAAGATGCATACAGGTCACGTATGCCACCGAATCCAGCAGATTTAGTTGATGCTCTCCAAGATACTATCCATCGTGAGGTTGGACGCTCCAGACCAGCCAGAGTTGCAAGGAGTCGAAGAAACAGTAGTGAGCAATGAGCGTGATGTTTGGATTCAGCAAGTAGACGCTGCTGTTGGAGAGTGGCGTCAAGGTGATTGTACTCTTGGAGAACATTGGTTCCTCTACCGCTTTAATCCTAAACGTCCTTTGGCAGATGAGTCGGCTAATCTTGTACAAGAAGAAACTGACCTTGCAGAATCCGAGGTCAAGGGTTTTGCTGTAGTTACACAAACATGTGATATTGTGCGTCCTTGTGGGGATCGTCCATTTATAGAGGTGGTGCCTCTTGTAGAGGTTGATGAAAAACGTTTGCATGAGATCCAACGAAGTAGACGACCTCAGTATGCCTATATCCCAGGAGTTTCTCAATTTAGTCTGGTTGCTGATCTTGATCGTGTGATGACAGTAGAAAAGGCTGTTGTGGCAGAATGGAAGCGTATACCAGGATGTCAAAACGATGACGAGGTTAGGATATTAGGACAAGCATTAGCACGGAAGCGAGTTCGATTTGCTTTTCCTGATGACTTCATTGCATTTGCACAAAAACTTCAAAAGCGGATGCAAGATAAGCACGATAAATTAAGCGTTGAAGGGGATGCCCTTCGTGCCTTACGAGAAATTAGAGTACGTGCAGCACCATCTTGGAATGCTCGTGAAATCGAACTGATATTTTGGTTTATCCGTAATGAAGAACAAGTTCAGTTTCAGGAACAAGAGTGGCATCAATATCTGGAAAAATGGTTGCAATTACTCCCTAAATCTGAGCGATTTCAATCGGTAGATGGTGTAGTCGTGTCTCTCGAAGACATGACCGCCAAAGATTATGTTGAGAGCGATCCGCTTGATTTCGATCACCTCTCCTCAAGAAATGAGACTGGAAATTGAAGTCCATATCCCTAATTGATGAATGCCAATTTTTATTTATATTCTAATCAACCGTTCCTCAATTCCACAGCTTGGACATTAAGTAATTGGCTTGTTCATAGCGTCCTTGAGATTTGTAAAGGGCGGCTAAATTATTCAAACTGATCGCGACATCGGGATGGTCTTCTCCCCATAACCGTTTACCCAGTTCCAAAACTTTGAGATAGAGGGGTTCGGCTTGCTCGTAGCGCCCTTGATAATGATAGAGTAATGCCAAATTATTCATACTGGTGACTACATCAGGATGGATATCTCCGAATAAACGTTTTCTCAAATGTAAGGCTTGCAGATAGAAGGGTTCGGCTTTGTCATAGTGTCCCTGATAATGATAGAGTAAAGCTAAATTGTTCAGACTCGTTGCCACATCAGGATGGTTCTCTCCCAACAAGCGTTTGCGAATATTTAAAGCTTCTAAATAAAACGATTCGGTTTTGTTATTGGGTCCTTTAGAGAAATAAAGTCCTGCCAAATTATTCAAGCTTTGTGCGACATCGGGATGGTTCTCTCCCAATAAACGTTTTCTGATGTCTAAGGCTTGCAGATAGAGGGGTTCAGCTTTCTCGTAGCGTCCTTGAGAGAAGTAGAGGGCGGCTAGGTTGTTGAGGTTCGTGGCGACATCGGGATGGTTGTCTCCCAATAAGCGTTTTTGCAAGTCCAAGGCTTGCAGATAAAGGGGTTCAGCATCCTCATAGCGTCCTTGGGACTTATAAAGGGCGGCGAGATTGTTCAGGGTGGTGGCTACATCCGGATGATCCTCGCCCAGCAAGCGTTTTTCGATGTCTAAGGCTTGCAGATAAAGGGGTTCGGCGTCTTCGTAGCGTCTTTGATAATGATAGAGTAATCCGAGATTGCTAAGGCTGGTTGTCACGTCTAAATGATCATCGCCTAAGTGACGTTTCCTCAAGTCCAAAGCTTGCAGATAAAGGGGTTCGGCGTCCTCATAGCGTCCTTGACAAAAATAGAGGGTGGCTAAATCGTTGAGACTATGAGCGAGATCTGGATGATCATCTCCCAGTAAGCGTTTCCTCAAGTCCAAGGCTTGTAGATAAAGGGGTTCGGCTTGGGCGTACTGTCCTTGAGCCTGGTAAAGTTTTGCCAAGTTGTTGAGGCTGGTGGCGACATCAGGATGAGCATCGCCCAACCAGCGTTTTCTGAGTTCTAAGGCTTCTAAATAAAGGGGTTCAGCTTCCCGGTAGCGTCCTTGCAGTCGGTAGAGTTCGGCTAAATTATTCACCGTTTCGGCTAAGGTTGTGTCTAAGCCGAGTTCTTTTTTTAGCTCAATGGCTTGACTCAAATACTCAACGGCTAAGGCTTGTTCTTGAGGATAATCCAGAGATTCGCCCTGTTCTAAGCGTCGTTGATAAAGTTGTCCGACTTGAGCATATAAGGTTGCCAAATTCGGATCGTTGACGCCGCGTTTGGCTTTGGTGTACTCGATCAAGGCGTTGAGATCGGCAACCGGAAAGACTGATACGTTTTGATCCCAAGCGTCGCTTTCTTCGATAAGATGGCGGAATGGCTCAATGTTTTGAATGGGAATAGCGGCTGTTTTTTTGGAGTGGAAGCGAAAGACAGCTTGACACCAATTTTGGAACTCTGGGGCGTTTTGACTTAGCTGACTCTCTAGTTGGTGAGTTAGCCACAGGACAAGTGGACAAGCCAAGGCTGATAATGCGTCTTGGTTTTCTGGTAAAGAGGCGAAAAAAATTTCCTGTTCTGAATGCTGGGCGTCGAATTTGAGCCAGAGAAGTTGTTCAGCACCCGTCACGGTGACAACGACGTTTCCCCCCTGAGGTAAATTGTCATCGGTTTGGACGAGTTGAGTAATGGCGTGGCTCAGGTTCGGGTCATCCTTAACCAAGGTAACATGATGCGATCGCATAGAGGCGGCGAGTTCGGTTTCATCGCGTTCAATCAGTTGGTTGCGGTAATGGATATCATCACAAACCGCTAGGATTACACTCAACTTACCTTGACTGGCTTGAATTGCTGTCAGTAAATCGCCATACGTTTTTTCATTATCAACCGTCGGGTCAGACAACTCCGTCATCATAAAATTAACCTCCAATCTTGTAATCGCTCTTGAACGATTTGGTGAACCTCATCGGTTTTGACGATTGCCATACTCTAGAACATTAAGACTATACAGATTATGCCCAAATTCCAGTGTTTTGGGTTCATCCGGTTAAAGTCAGAGTTAGTTGTGTTTAAGAGTTTATAGTCGAGTTCACCTAAAAAAAATGACAAAGTTATTGTGAATCGCGTTAATCCGAATCAATCCTAAGCACATTCGACAATAGTTATCCCTGATTCGGAGCGTTTGGTAGCAACACCCACTCCTATAGGGTACATTCTCTTTAGCTGTCTGTCGATTTCGTTTTTCCCCCTTATCTCCCCTATCTTCCTTATCTCCTTTATCTCCCCTATCTTTCCCATCTCCCCTATCTTCCCCATCTCCCCTAAAAATTATCCCATCGCCGCACGCAGATCATCGAGATTTTTCCGAATTGTTGCTGTAGTTGGATGATTAGCGCCGAGTCGTTCTTCACAAATCATCAACGCTTGAACATACAGGGGTTCGGCTAATTCATATTCTCCTTGAGACGAATAAAGTCCTGCCAAATTATTCAGATTTTGTGCCACATCCGGATGATCTTCCCCTAGCCAGCGTTTTCCTAACTCCCAAGCTTGGGAATAGAAGTCTTTGGCTTTGTCGTGACGTCCTTGAAAGAAGTAGAGTATGGCTAAATTATTCAGATTTTGGGCTACATCGGGATGTTCATCTCCCAGTAAGCGTTTCCGCAACTCTAAGGCTTGCAGATAGAGAGGTTCGGCTTCATCGTAGCGTCCCTGCGTGGAATAAAGTTCGGCGAGATTTTTATAGAGTGCGGCTAAGTTATTCAGGCTGGTTAACACATCGGGATGCTCCTCTCCTAATAATTGCCTACCCACATCCAACACCTCCACATAAAGAGGTTCGGCTTGCTCGTAGCGTCCTTGATAATGGTAGAGCAATGCTAAGTTATTTAAGCTGGTCACTACATCAGGATGGTTCGCGCCGAATAACCGTTTCCTTAAGTCCAACGCTTGGCGATAGAGGGGTTCAGCTTCCTCGTAGTGTCCTTGGGAGTGGTGGAGTAATGCTAAATTATTCAGATTCGTGGCGATATCCGGATGAGTATCGCCCAATAAACGTTGCCAGATTTCCAACGCTTGGCGATAGAGCGGTTCGGCTTCACCCTGACGTCCTTGAGAGAAGTAGAGTCCGGCTAAGTTGTTGAGGCTTTGTGCCACATCAGGATGATTATCACCGAATAAGCGTTTCCTGATTTCCCAGGCTTGCAGATAGAGGGGTTCGGCTTCCTCGTAACGTTCTTGGAAGAAATAGAGTGCAGCTAGATTGTTCATATTAGTCGCCACATCGGGATGCTCATCTCCCAGCAGACGTCTCATCACTTCCAAGGCTTGCAGATAGAGGGGTTCGGCTTGGGTGTAGTGTCCTTGGGTTCTGTAGAGTTCTGCTAAATTATTCAAGCTAGTGGCGACATCGGGATGGTTCCTTCCCAGTAAACGTTTCCTCAGTTCCAAGGCTTGCAGATAAAGCGGTTTGGCTTGGTCATAGCGTCCCAGCAAGAAGTAAAGTAAGGCTAGGTTGTTAAGACTGGTGGCAACATCAGGATGGTTCTCTCCTAAACTGCGTTTCCTTAACTCCAAGGCTTGCAGATAAAGAGATTCGGCTTCCTCGTAGCGTCCTTGGAAGAAGTAGAGGGCGGCGAGATCATTGAGGCTAATGGCGATATCAGGATGGTTCTCTCCTAAGTTACGTTTCCTCAGTTCTAAGGCTTGCAGATAAAGCGGTTCGGCTTGGGGATACTGTCCCTGAGAGTGATAGAGTCGTGCTAGGTTGTTGAGGCTGGTGGCGATATCAGGATGGTTCTCTCCTAAGTTACGTTTTCTTATGTCTAAGGCTTGCAAATAAAGCGGTTCGGCTTGGTCGTAGCGTCCTTGGGTTCTGTAGAGTTCCGCCAGATGATTAAGCGTTGTCGCTAAGTCAGTGTCTAACCCCAATCGTCGTTGCAGGTCAACCGCTTTATGGAAATATTCAATGGCGAGGGCAAGTTCGTGCTGGTAATCCTCAAATTCTCCATTTTCCAGTCGGCTTTGATAGAGTTGTCCGAGTTGAGCATACAAGTTCGCCAGACTCGGGTCTTGGCTTCCCCCTTTTGCTTCAGTTTGTTGAATTAAGGCTTTGAGGTCTGCTAATGGTATCACCTGGTTTGCCCCCTGATGCCAGTATTTATCCTTCCTGTACTATAGCAATCCTTTTTGGTTGAGGTTAGGGCAGGGGATGAAAAACTGGTAAATTTATCGGGATGGGTGTCACTCTACTTTTTTTTTACCCTGATGTCACTCAATTCACCCCGACTCAAAACGATAGCAAGGCAATCCGGGAGCGTTACGGATTGTCAACCAACTTATGTTTATTGAAACGGATGAAAGATATGAGTTAAAATCAATCAGGTGTATGCAACTTGATGATTAGGATAGAACAGCTTTTAAAAAACTGTATAGGGTTAACATTATGCTAACCAGGCTAAAAGTTTCTGGTTTTAAAAACCTTGTTAATGTGGATGTCCGCTTTAGTCCATTTACCTGTGTAGCGGGTGCAAATGGTGTAGGTAAATCTAACTTGTTTGATGCGATCAGGTTTCTGTCAGCCTTGGCTGATCTTCCTCTAATTGAAGCCGCTTTATCTGTTCGAGATGAGGGAGGTAGGACAGGAGATGTCCGTAGTCTGTTTCATCGGATTGGCAATGACTATGCTCCACAGATGTCATTTGAAGCTGAGATGATTGTGCCAGGTGAAGGCGTTGATGATTTAGGACAAACTGCCAAAGCTAGTATTACCTTTCTTCGCTACTCTATAAAGCTAGCCTATCGGCAAGATGATAGTCTCCGCTCATTAGGATCACTGGAACTGCTGAAAGAAGAGTTAGTTCATATTAATCTTGGTGATGCCCCTAAGCATTTGCTATTTAATCACAAGGCGAAAACTTGGCGCAAGTCGGCGGTGAAAGGACAGCGCCGAGTCCCTTATTTTATTTCTACAGAAGGTGAGGGGACAAATCGAGTGATTAAGCTCCATCAAGACGGCGGAAGCAGTGGTAGACCCTTAGCTCGTTCAGCAGCTGATCTGCCTCGAACTGTACTGTCTGTGACCAATGCAGCCGAAAGCCCAACAGCACTACTGGCACGTCGGGAAATGCAATCTTGGCAGTTATTACAGCTAGAACCTTCCTCTTTGCGACAACCCGACGAATTTACGGCTCCGACAAAATTAGGAACAGATGGCTCTCATCTAGCTTCAACTCTCTATCATTTGGCACGGCTGAGAAAAAATCTCCGCCAATCTGATCAGGAAGCCGAAGCGCAGGTTTATGCTCAAGTTGCAGGTCGTTTGGCAGAATTGCTCGATGATGTCGGAGAGGTAGGAATAGAGCGGGATGATCGTCGCGAACTGCTCACATTAATAGTCACAACTAGAGATGGTACAATCCATCCGGCGCGATCGCTCTCAGATGGAACAATGCGCTTTTTGGCGTTAGCGGTACTGGAATTAGACCCAGAAGCTCAAGGTTTATTGTGCTTAGAAGAACCTGAAAATGGTATTCATCCAGAGCGTATCCCGAAGATCCTCGAACTCCTACAAGACATCGCTACGGATGTTGAAGAACCCGTTGATCAAGACAATCCCCTACGCCAAGTGATCATCAATACCCACTCGCCAGCCGTTGTACAGCAAGTCCCAGAAGATAGTCTTTTGGTAGCTGAGTTGAAGGAAGAAAAAACACCGTCAGGACAATGGTTTAAAGGGGTACGTTTTAGTTGTCTACCGAATACTTGGCGACACCTTAAAGTTGCGGAAACCGAAAATACAAGTACTGTTCCTTTAGGTAAACTTCTCACCTACTTAAATCCAGTTCCTCCAGAACAGCCAGAGCTAAATGGCAATGGGCAACTGGAAACCGACCCATCTTTAAAACTTACCCCGTCTAAAAAACGCCGAGTTTTGGATAGAGAAGACATTCAACCTCTAATTTTAGGCTTCCCAAAAGAATTTGTATGAAGGAAATACGATACACATTACTATCTGATGGGAGTTCTGATAAGGCGCTACTACCTATTCTGACTTGGTTATTGCGATTACACGGAGTTGAATGTGCTATCCAGTCCCAGTGGGCTGATTTTCGACGCTTGCCCCAACAACCACTGAATCATTCAGAGAGAATTAAATGGAGTTTAGATCTTTACCCTTGCGACCTTTTATTTGTACACAGGGATGCCGAAAAAGAACCTCGTGAGAAACGAGTTACTGAAATTCAAAAAGCCGTTGAGGGGATCAGGGAATCAGTCTCTGTTCCGGTTATCTGTGTTGTACCTGTTCGGATGACAGAAGCTTGGTTATTATTTGATGAAGCTGCCATACGCAAGGCGGCAGAAAATCCCAGAGGACAGCAACCTTTAAATTTGCCAAACCTCTCTAAATGTGAGGAGTTACCTGATCCAAAACAATATCTTTGTCAACTTCTGCGTCAAGCAAGTGGGTTGACGGGTCGGCGACTAAAGAAATTTCGCGCCAGAGAGCGAGAGAAGATTCAACGAATTGCTGAACTTATCGATGACTTTTCGGCACTGCGGAGTCTGTCTGCCTTTCAACTACTAGAAGCAGACATAAAACAGATGATCAAAAGACAGAGTTGGTGAGTAAATTACAAATTTAATCCAGTTCTCGTAATTCCCTCGAAAATTTAGGAAATTAAAAAAATATAAAATTTTTACTTAAAGTTCATTCGTTCATGAACAATTAAAATCGTCTTGCCAAGAAAGTAAAATCATTGAGTCAAACTCTAAGCTGTATCCAAATTAGCAAACCGCTTACCCAGATTTGGGTTAGTACTCATTAGTAACGTTCCTCATACAATTGTTGGACTTAAGTGGAGGCACTAGCTGTGCAATCTGAAACTGTGAGAGTCAGGCGTGTATCCGGCGCTTTTGCCCTGATTGATAGTTTAAAGCGCCATGGTGTGAAGCACATTTTCGGTTATCCGGGCGGTGCGAATCTACCGATTTACGATGAAATCTACCAAGCGGAATCCGCTGGCGAACTCCAACATATTCTGGTGCGACACGAACAAGGGGCTGCCCATGCTGCTGACGGGTATGCCCGGGCGACGGGTAAAGTGGGCATCTGTTTGGCAACCTCCGGACCGGGAGCCACGAATTTGGTCACGGGTTTAGCTACGGCGAGTTTGGACTCTGTGCCAATGATTGCGATTACGGGACAGGTTCCCCGTGGGGCAATCGGTACGGATGGATTCCAAGAAATTGACATTTTCGGGATTACGCTGCCAATTGTCAAGCATTCCTATTTAGTGAATGATGCTCGCGATATTCCTAAGATTGTGGCGGAGGCGTTTCACATTGCGAGTACGGGTAGACCAGGACCGGTGTTGATCGATATTCCCAAAGATGTGGGAATGGAGCAATTTGACTACGTTCCGGTTGAACCGGGTACGATCAAGCTACCGGGATACCGTCCCACGGTGAAAGGGAATTCTAACCAAATTAACAAAGCACTAGATTTAATCCGGGCGGCAAAGAAACCGTTACTCTATGTAGGTGGCGGTGCGATCGCGGCAAGTGCCCAGGGCGAACTTCTGGAACTGGCGGAGCATTTCCAGATTCCGGTAACGACGACGCTGATGGGTAAGGGGGCATTTGATGAGTCCCATCCCTTGGCTTTGGGGATGTTAGGGATGCACGGCACCGCCTATGCTAACTTTGCCGTGAGTGAATGTGACCTGTTAATCGCCTTGGGTGCCCGCTTTGATGACCGGGTGGCAAGTTTGCCGAAACAGTTTGCGGCTGAGGCGAAGGTGATTCACATCGATATTGATCCGGCGGAAGTGGGGAAAAATCGGAACACTGATGTACCCATTGTTGGCGATGTGCGGCAAGTGTTAATTGACCTGTTGCGACGTTCTGATCAAGTCGGGAATGGTATCGATCCAGAACAAACGAAAGCGTGGTGCGATCGCTTGCAACAGTGGCGGGATGAGTATCCCTTAGATTTGCCCCATCCCCAGGAGAATCTTTCGCCCCAAGAAGTGATTGTGGAAGTTGCTCGTCAATCCCCCCACGCTTACTACACCACTGATGTCGGTCAACACCAGATGTGGGCGGCTCAATTCCTGAAAAATAAGCCCCGTCACTGGATATCGAGTGGCGGTTTAGGGACAATGGGATTTGGCTTGCCTGCGGCTGTGGGAGTCAAAATGGCTCTACCCTCCGAACCCGTGATTTGTATCAGCGGTGATGGTAGCTTCCAGATGAATATGCAGGAACTGGGTACGATCGCGCAGTACGGCATTGGCGTCAAGATTGTCATCCTTAACAATGGTTGGCTGGGAATGGTACGCCAATGGCAGCATTTGTTCTATGGCGATCGCTATGAAGCGACGAATCTGGAAGTCGGTACCCCAGAGTTTGTGAATCTGGCTCAGGTGTATGGGATTGAGGCAATTAAGGTAACTGAACGTCATGCATTACCCGATGCGATCGCTCAAATGCTTGCCCATGACGGTCCAGTGCTAGTCGATGTGCGCGTTACCCGCAATGAGGACTGTTATCCCATGGTGGCTCCTGGTCATACCAATAGTGACATGATGGGGTTGCACCCTCATAATCCAGAGCCGATTTCACCCACTATCCTGACGTGTTCTAACTGTGGAACCGAAAATCCAGCGACTCATAAATGTTGTTGTGAATGTGGCACGAAACTGTTGGATATGCCATCGACAGTGGCTTTGAGCTAATCGAACATGCGGTCGGGAATGTAGGAGAGTAGAGTATGTTCTGCTGAAACGCTTGGGAAGATGAAATGAGGCAGGAGAATTCTCGACTCTGCCTTGTTTCTTTCATCGTCCTCATTCCAGCTAAGGATAGACCGACTATTCAACATCTCGACTTCGCTCAGGGTCAACACCTTTAATATTGTCTGCCTTCAGTAGGATGTTAAATAAACTTTAACCCAGAAAGAATCGTCTTAGGTACAAATGGATGACGGCAAAACATGACAATGGCTATAAGGCGCAACTTTTCGAGTTGTAATTTAATAAAGATTCTTCTTTCTTAACACAACTTAGTAAAAAGCAATTATATGAAACTTTCATCAGGGATTAAACTAAGAGTAGTAAAAACTACAGATTTTTTTCGGGATCAAGCTAAACAGGCTGACTTTGAAGGCGTTACCCTACTCTTTGCATCCTCAATAACAAAACTGATATCAACGTAAGAACAATGTGTATTACAGGCTCACTCACTGACTTTTCATTACCCGAAATTTTTCGGCTCCTTGGTAAAGGGCATCATACGGGTTTACTCACTGTGAATACTGATGTTTCTACTCCTGTCACCCCCAATGGCGTTTGCTATGTTTGGGTCTATCGCGGTCGAATTGTGGCAGTTGATTCTCAGTTAAAGCATCTAGGATTAATCAAGTTAATTGCTCAACGCCAGTGGATGGATAGAAGTCAGTTAACTCAATTGAGTGAGTCATTGCCTCAGGAGCAACCCTTGGGTACATACCTGCAAAAACATGGGTTGTTAACCCTTCAACAAATCAAATGGTTGTTCCAAGTCCAAGTGTTACAACCCACCTGTACCTTGTTTCAACTCAAAACAGGTCATTTTAAGTTCAGCCATGAAGTTAAACTCCCCATGTTAGGAATGACGGGTTTGAGTCTAAATACCCTAGGTGCCAATTTACTAGGATTACGTTCTTTGCGTAACTGGGATGTCCTAAGCGATAAACTACCTGATGTTAATGCTGGGTTGCTCAGTGTTACAGGACACCCTCGTTATCCCCTCAACGCCTTAGAATCTCAAGTCTGGGAGTATACCAGCGGCACTGTGTCCTTGAGGGAAATTGCTAAACAACTCAGACTTTCGGTAACAACGGTACAGCAGATTGCTTTTCGATTAATGACAGTCGGATTGGTCGAAGAAATTCCCTTAGTGATTCATGCTCCCTGTCCTCAATCTGTGGACGCGATCGCGACACCACTCCATCCAGAAGCGACCGATCAGCCAGTCAGCCACTCATTTTTGCACAATCTAATGGGTTTCTTAGCAGATAAGTCCAAGCACCTGCCGTTACGGGCGGCTTAGTTCGGGAAAGGATCAGAAACACTAGATGTAGACAGGCAGCCGTTTACAGCAACGTGGAATGCAATAATGTATTTCAATCAGGACTAAACTGCTATATATCAAATTACTACCGATTCTAATAAACGAATTGTGCCTCGCTCCGCATCAATTTCTACCATTCCACCGATAGGGACAGTAAACTTATCCTGAATATGACCGATCATCGAACCATACCAGGCGGGAATCCCCAACGGTTTAATATGGTCAGCTAAGACTTGCCGCAACGTCAGCGATGGTTCATTAGCGTCGCCTGCAGGACAGTTTGTACATTGGGCAAAAATAAATCCAGCCACTTGATCGAGAATTCCAGCGAGTTTGAGCTGGGTTAACAAGCGGTCAATCCGGTAAACCTCTTCTCGTATATCTTCCACAAACAAAATAGTCTGCTGCCAGTCGGGCAAATACTCTGAACCCACCAACGCCGCCACCAGCGATAAATTTCCCCCCACCAGACGCCCTCTTGCCTTACCCTTGGTAATGGTTTCCACAGGAGTACTCAATAAATTTTGCAGTGTCATTGCTGCCCCATCAAACAAGATGCGTTGCAGATGTTGGACTGAGAACCAATTCCAGGTTGATGTTCCCAGTGGTCCATGAAAGGTGATCAGGTTGCTGTGAGTATAAATCGCTAACAGAAGCGAGGTAACATCGCTATAGCCGATAATGATTTTGGGATTTTGGCGGATTAGCTCGTAGTCCAACAGGGGTAAAATTCGATTACAACCCCATCCGCCTGCCATTGCTAGCACAGCCTGGACAGACGAATCGGCAAACATCGCATTCACATCAGCCGCGCGGTCAACATCTTGACCCGCCAGGTAGCCGTATTGGTCGAAAAGATGGGTTCCCAGTTTGGTTTTTAAGCCGAGTTGTGATAAGACTGGAGTAAATTCATCAAGGGTCTTTTGGTCAACTAGACCGGCTGGACTAATCAACCCTATGGTATCACCAGGATTCAGGCGTCGTGGTTTGAGAAGGGGTAGGGGGTTTGCCGTTACAGGGACTTGGGTTGCCAATAGCGTCAGTCCCAAGAGTTGAAGAAAGGCACGGCGATTACCGGAAAAGGGTTGGCTCAATGGTCAGTCCCGGAAAACTACAATAGAAGAAGTCATAAACGGCTTGGAGTACCGAGCGGGCAAAACAAGCTAGAATTGACATACTTGAATCATCTCTAAACATCAAGCAATAATAATAGAGATATTGCATCTGCCAGATTTTGGTCAACTCACCGCAGCTAGGCATTAAACTCCCGAATCGGGATTCAGGCTTGGTTTGTGTCATCACCGCGCGATCGGTACAGAAACGATTATTTTTTTGTATCCGATTAATTACAGACATTTGATCTGACGGTGCTGAATCTGACTCGTTGAACAGCATCTGCCGGCAAAATTCACGATAGCCAGTCAACAACTCCAACAATTCAGCCATTACACCCAGAGACATGGCAATTGCTTCAGGCTATGGTAGGGAAAGATACTCTTTCTCTCGATTTGGAGGTGATCAATCATTCCCTGGAACCTGCCTCAGGTTAATGGCATCCATGCTGCAGCTATCCTCAACAGACGTATAGAGACTCGATCGATGAAATTGACAGGTTGAAGTCATGGGATTTTAGGAACTAGGAAAATCTACCGTTTCGTCAGATGCTAGAACAGATAAGCAAGGGTGGTGATCCCATGGCAGCACTGGCGCAGTTTTTTTTGCCAGCTAGAGGCTGAGTATCAACGGGTCACATTAATCTTACAGACCCAAAGACGGCAATATCAGCATTCTTAAGGATGAAATTAGTTTCTTTGCCCGAAGAACCACCAACCATTTTGGTGGTTGATGATGACCAGTTTATACGAGAACTTTTACGCCGAGTCATGGAAAAAGAAGGCTATAAAGTTGTTGAAGCAACCAACGGCGAACAGGGTTTGGACGTTTATCAGCGTCTCAAACCGCATCTGGTCATGCTAGACGCCCTGATGCCGGTCATGGATGGTTTTACCTGTTGCAAACACTTACAAAAACTCTCAGACGAAGACGAGACATCACCCGATAGCGAACATTTGGAGGCTCAAGGGTTACAGGGAGTTTCCCAAACGCCGGTGTTAATGATTACCAATCTGGATGATCCAGAATCCGTTGACCGCGCCTTTGCCGTTGGTGCTACTGACTATATCACCAAACCGATTCACTTAGCCGTCTTGCGTCAACGAGTACGGCGTTTAATTCAACAGTTTCAGCTTTATCAAAAACTTGAACAAGCCAATCGAGAGTTACAACGTTTAGCCACGTTAGATGGACTAACGGGTGTAGCCAATCGCCGTCGGTTTGATCAATACCTTGATGATGAGTGGTGGCGCATGATTCGAGAAGAGTCGCCCTTATCTCTGATTTTATGTGATATCGACTATTTCAAGAAATATAATGATACCTACGGTCATCAAGCCGGTGATGCCTGTTTGCGAAGGGTAGCTGATGCTTTGCGTTTTTGTGCCAAACGGTCTGTGGATTTAGTGGCTCGCTATGGCGGTGAAGAATTTGCGATTGTGTTACCCAATACTACCACGATTGGTGCGTCTTTAGTGGCTGAAGAATTACGCAGCTTGGTTCATGGTTTAAAGATTACCCATGCAGCGTCAGCTATTAGTGAATATGTCACACTCAGTTTAGGTGTTGCCAGTCTTTATCCTGAGCCTGATACTCCACCCGCTAAGCTAGTTGCTGAAGCGGATATGGCTTTGTATCAAGCGAAAGCCTCTGGGCGTAATCGATATGTGGCGAAAGTTTGAATCGTCATGGGTCATTGGTCATTGGTCATTGGTCATTTGTTTTATGTAAGGATTTGAGGGCTATTTACACAATTTAATAGAGTTGAGTTTATTTCCACCAACTTACATAAGGTAGGGCGTTGTCAATAGGAAACTTGAGTGTAGGGGGATGGTATGCTGTTGCTTAAATATCGTAGGATTGCCAATATTGTGTACAGGCTAATCCCCAAAACAGATAATCGCTAAGAACTATTATGACAACTACGGTCAACCCAACACCCCGATTAGCCTCGCGCTTGGTGAATGGTTTCCTTGCCATTAAACCTTTGGCTAATTTAGCAAAGCAGCAAGCTCGTAAGATGATTATCAAGCGAGCGGAAAAAATTGGCGTACCTTGGACAAAACAGGTCAATGAGTTACGTTCTCTGGACTGGGATAGTTATCTGAGTCAAGTGCAAAACCCCCAGTTAACCTACCCGGATTATTATTTGCGTCCCTTCCATGCTTATGACCAGGGAAATCTCCAATGGGATGCGGCGTTTGAACACGAAGTTGCGGCTTATGCGGTTCATGCAAATCTCTACCCTGAGGATAAACTCCAAGGAGACGGTGACATCCTCCTACACCGTAATCTTTGATTCGGTGTAGGCTTCCTTTGTCGCAGTCTTCCGGCTACGCTTCCGGCGTTTTATAGTGGGGAATATGTCCAGCCCCACTCTCTTGATGTTAATCGCAGCGTTCCAATCTCTGTCTAGAATTAATCCGCATAGGCACTCGTGTATTCGGACTGACAAATCTTTTTTAACTAGACGATTACAACAAGAGCATACCTGGCTTGTATTATGGGGTTTAACTTTCACCACCGTCTTACCAGCTTTTGCGGCTTTGTAAGCGAGAATTGACAAGAATTGACCCCAACCAGCATCATTGATTGATTTGTTTAAGCCTGACTTGGCACTCTGCCCATTTGGTAAATATTTTCCATCTTCATCCTGCTTGGGTTTATTTTGCTGTGATAAGTTAGCGGACTTGATATCCTCAACAAAGAACACTTGTTCGTCCCGGCTCACCAGCCGCGTTGCTGATTCATAATGGAACTGCTTACGCTTCCGTTGTAACTTCTGATGGTGTTTAGCTATTTTCTTAGCTAGTTTCCGTCGCGATGCCGACTTGTGAGGCTTCTTGTCTTTGCGGTTTTGAAGCTTGGCTAATTTGTCTTCGGACTTGCGATAGTGCTGTTGAATAGCTTCTACGGTTCCATCAGATGCCGTCCAAAACTTCTCTAGACCTACATCAATTCCAATAGAATTATCCTCAGTCGCCTCTATCTCTGGCGACGTTAAACTTGGAACAGACTTATCTTCAAGTGTTAGCGCTATGTACCAACCATCTGCTTTCCGAGAAATCAGCGCTGCTTTAATGGTGAACCCTTCCGGGATTGGGCGGTGATAAATGACCTTAACCTGACCAATCTTAGGTAGATTGATTTGTGCAATGTTCCGTCTGGCTTCCCCGTTCTTGCGCTTATGAGGATTGGTAATAACTGTAAGGCAATCCGCCTTAAGCTGAGGGAAAGAGAGTGTTCTGTATCGCTTAACAGACTTGAATCTAGGTTTACCACTCCGTCGCCGTTTGAAATCACCTTTTAGGAAGCGATTGAACGTATCCTCTACTCTCTTGATTGCCTCCTGAATAACTTGAGAGTGAACGCCATCATATAGGCGATGATGAGACTCTCTTGACCAATGAGCAGCCCGTTTTTGGCTATAGTATGATGGCTGCTCTTTTAGCTCTGGCAGATGGGTGACAAGGATTGAGCAAGCATTGACAGGGGAACGATTACAGTCCCACCAGTTAAACCGTTCTTCTAGCATCAAATTGTGTATTCGGCATAATTTATACAGCCATTCATTTAATTGAACTGACTGTTGCTTGTTAGGAACAATTCGATACTGATAATTTAGCTTAAATGTGTCTTTGCTTCGCTTCAAAATTATCACCTCCCTACACTATAATAACATGGTTGAATTGTTGATTGAGGGGGATAAATCCCCCCCACTGGCAATTCATCTCAACGCCAAATCGAAGATTATGGCGTGAGGCTTCTTGCCGAGTCAGCTAAACTGCGACAGAGTTACCATGAGTTGGTGCAAAAGCACGTTACAACTGAGCCGCAAGATATTGTGGATCTGGGGTGTGGTGTAGGGATGAGTACCTTTGCCCTACAACAGATTTATCCCCAGGCAAATATGACGGGTGTAGACTTATCGCCTTACTTTCTAGCTGTTGCCGAATATAAGTCCAAACAGCATCATACAGAAATTAACTGGAAACACGCGGCGGCTGAAGCGACAGGTTTACCGGATGCTTCGTATGATTTGGTGTCTGTCTTCTTGGTATTCCACGAATTACCCCAAACGGCGGCAAAGGCAATCCTACGGGAGGCACGGCGGTTATTACGTCCTGGTGGCTATCTTACCCTGATGGATATGAATCCTCAGTCTCAGGTGTATGCGACGATGCCAGCTTACGTTTTTACCTTATTTAAAAGCACTGAGCCTTACTTTGATGACTATTTCACCTTGGATATCGAGCAAGCGATCGCGGAAGCCGGATTCCAGCCACCGATGATCACGCCGAATAGTTCCCGCCATCGGACGATCATTGCCCCAGTCGAGACGTAGCGTGCTATGTCCCGACACCTAATCGTAGCAAAACTTAACATAAACCAATACTCGACATTCTTTCGAGGAGATCCCAGTCTCTGATAGACTTTTAGACTGGGGACAGTAAATAACACCAGGGAAAAACTAAGCAGTTGAGAGGAAAAGCTTCGTGCTAGAAACTACGCTAGGACTAGAAATTATTGAAGTTGTCGAACAGGCAGCACTTGCCTCTGCCAAATGGATGGGCAAAGGTGATAAGAACACCGCTGACCATGTGGCAGTCGAAGCCATGCGGGAGCGGATGAACAACATTCACATGCGGGGTCGCATCGTGATTGGCGAAGGGGAGCGAGATGAAGCCCCGATGCTGTATATCGGTGAACAAGTGGGCATCTGTAACCAGCCGGATGCGAAGAACTTTTGTAATCCCGATGAACTGATTGAAGTCGATATTGCCGTTGACCCTTGTGAAGGGACGAACTTGGTGGCTTATGGGCAACCCGGTTCAATGGCGGTGCTAGCCATTTCTGAGAAGGGAGGGCTGTTTGCTGCACCTGACTTTTATATGAAAAAGCTAGCTGCGCCTCCTGCGGCTAAAAATCATGTCGATATCAATAAATCGGCAACAGAGAACCTGCAAATTCTCTCGGAATGTCTGGATCGCGCAATTGAGGAACTTGTGGTCGTCGTTATGAAGCGCGATCGCCACAAGGGACTAATTGAGGAAATCCGCTCGGCTGGGGCGAGAGTTCGGCTAATTAGTGACGGAGATGTCTCTGCGGCTCTCTCTTGTGCCTTTTCAGGGACAAATATCCATGCTCTGATGGGTATTGGTGCTGCACCCGAAGGCGTTATCTCTGCTGCGGCGATGCGCTGTTTAGGCGGACATTTCCAAGGTCAGCTAATTTATGACCCAGCAACTGTACAGACGGGTTTGATTGGTGAAAGCAAAGAGGGGAACCTAGAGCGGCTCCAAGAAATGGGCATTAACGACCCCGATAAGGTCTACAATACTCATGAGCTAGCCTCAGGTGACACCGTGCTATTTGCCGCTTGTGGGATTACGCCGGGTACCTTGATGGAAGGGGTACGACTCTTCCACGGGGGAGCGCGGACTCAAAGTCTGGTTATTTCCACCCAGTCCAAGACGGCTCGCTTTGTGGACACTGTCCATCTGTTTGATCAGCCGAAGAGCCTGCAACTACGATAGATACTGTCAATTTATCCATTTTCGCAGGATTTCTTCCACTTGAATTCCAGTCATCGAGATGGAGATAAAAGCGTTCAAGCCAGAGTATAAGCAATGATAATGCTACTTACTCTGGCTTAACGTTGATTGTTTATTTCTCCCCGGTTAAAAATTTCATCTCTGAATCGGTGAACTTATACTGAATTGTTCATCGTATTCAGACAAATTTCTCAATTTTCTCTATCCTTATAAAACAAGACTGATAGTTGACCCAACCCAACGACAGAGATTTGGAGAACACAATGAATATTGCCGTCGTAGGTTTAAGCCACAAAACAGCGCCCGTTGAAGTCCGGGAAAAACTAAGCATTCCCGAAGCCCAAATAGAAGGTGCGGTGCAACAACTCTGTAGCTACCCCCATGTTGAAGAAGTAGCGATCCTTAGTACCTGCAATCGCCTAGAAATTTATATTGTGGCAGCAGAAACGGAAAAGGGTGTGCGTGAAGTCAGTCAATTCCTTTCAGATAACTCTCTTGTCCCCTTGCATCAATTACGCCCCCATTTGTTTATTTTGTTACATCAAGATGCGGTGATGCATCTGATGCGCGTTGCAGCGGGATTGGACAGTTTAGTTTTAGGCGAAGGACAAATCTTATCGCAAGTCAAGCATACCCACAAAATCGGTCAGCAACACAAGGGAATTGGACGCCTGTTGAATCGACTGTTTAAACAAGCGATTACCGCCGGAAAGCGAGTCCGCACCGAAACCAGCATTGGTACCGGGGCGGTTTCGATTAGTTCGGCGGCGGTGGAACTTGCCCAGATGGAAGTGCAAAACTTGGCGGCTTACCGAGTGGCAATTATCGGTGCGGGGAAAATGTCGCGTTTGCTGGTGCAGCATCTACTTTCTAAAGGGGCTGAGTCAATCGCCATTATCAATCGCTCAACTCGTCGGGCGGAAGAGTTGGCAAAGCAGTTTGAGAATGCTCAGTTAACGGTACATCCCCTGTCGGAGATGATGGCGGTGATTCCGGAGTCGGATATGGTGTTTACCAGTACCAGTGCGACGGAACCAATCCTGGATCGGGCTAAACTGGAAGACCATCTTGATCCGAATCGCTCCTTAATGTTATTTGATATTTCCGTACCGCGTAATGTGGATGCTGATGTCAATGAACTTGAACAGGTGCAAGCCTTTAATGTGGACGACTTAAAAGCAGTGGTGGCGCAAAATACCGAAAGCCGCCGTCAGATGGCAATGGAAGCGGAAAACTTACTGGAACAAGAGGTAGAAGCGTTTGAGATTTGGTGGCGATCGCTAGAAACTGTGAGTACCATTAGTAGTCTACGGGAGAAAGTCGAAGGGATTCGGGAACAGGAATTAGAAAAAGCCTTATCTCGCTTAGGTTCAGAGTTTGCCGACAAACATCAAGAAATCATCGAAGCGCTGACACGGGGAATTGTCAATAAAATCCTCCATGATCCGATGGTGCAGTTAAGGGCGCAGCAGGATATTGAAGCCAGACGTCAAGCGATGCAGACGCTGCAAACGCTGTTTAATTTAGAGATTGAAGAACAGTTTGGTTAAACGTTGGAGATCAAGAGAGTAGGAGGGTGATGCTGAGTAAATATTCTCCCTCTCTTTTTTTTGAAGTACAGCCTTAAGCAAGATCCCCGACTTCTTGGAGAAGTCGGGGATCTGTCTGTCCGTCACCTTGAGGGGGTGACAAGCTCGCGTCAAAGGTAGGTAGGGTGTGGGGTATGGGGTATGGGGTGTGGGGTGTGGGGAAAATTTTAGAGAAACACAAACCCCAAATGTGAACAGTAGAGCAAATGATTCAATTAAACCTCAGCGTTGATGACTAGACAAAACAGACAAAAGTCTTTGGTCATCAGAGGTTCAGCTTGTTTGCGCCGTTGGTAAATTTATGATTGAATGTCCTCATTTTAAGCGCTTTTTTGTTAGAGAGTGAGTATCGCCTCTATAATTAACATGGTAGGCATCTGGCTCCCCGGAGTCAGGTGAGCCGACTCTAACGTGCAGTGTTTCCAGAAACGTGTCGGGTCAGCCAGAGTTAAAAGACCTCAAACTGATCGAACGACAGTTATCGGTCAAGGTTATTTTTGAAAAGAAACAAGAATAGCTGATTCGTCGGTAAACTTCCTGTCGGTGAATTAGCGACTATCTTGGAAAAAATAAACAATGAACTCAGGTTCGATTGCCAGATAAAGAATAAGACAAGTTAGTGGGGTGCTGTTTTCAAGGCGATAGTGAATTAGACTTGTCTAAAAATTAGTCAAAGACCCTTTGAATCGTGGGTTGACGTGTAATTTCTGGACGTGTCTAGTGATGAAGAAAAATTCAACAGGGGCGCTGACAAAAACGATGGTGTCGGGTTCTCAAGACGCTTGGGACAATAAACCTCTAGGCGGGCGCTATCACGTTATCGAAAAGCTAGGGGTCGGAGGGTTTGGTCAAACCTTCTTGGCGCGGGATATGCATTTGCCCGGTCATCCCCAATGCGTCGTTAAAAAATTAAAACCTCAAGTGAGCGATGATGATGAGGAGGGGCTGCAAACGGCGAGACGCCTCTTCCAAACGGAAGCTCAAGTCCTCTATCGACTGGGTAATCATGAGCAGATTCCTCGGCTTTTGGCTCATTTTGAGGAAAATCACGAATTTTATCTGGCTCAGGAATATATTCAAGGACAACCCTTAAGTAAAGAGATAGACTCTCATCTAACGTGGTCACAGGAAAAAGTGCTATCCCTCCTGCAAGATATATTGCAGGTACTAACATTTGTCCATCAACAAAATGTGATCCACCGGGATATCAAGCCAGCCAATTTGATTCGCCGCGCCGCTGATGGCAGAATTGTGCTGATTGATTTTGGTGCGGTGAAACAGGTTAGATGTGAGTCGCTGAATCCGGAAACGGGGTTGACCAATGTGACGATTTCTATCGGCACTAAGGGATATATGCCCAATGAACAATTGGCAGGAAAACCTCGCTATAGTAGTGATGTTTATGCGGTGGGGATTATTGGGATTCAGTTATTAACGGGAATTCATCCCAAACATATTAAAGAAGACTCCGATACGGGTGAACTCAACTGGCGCAAATATGCCAAGCAGATTAGTCCAGAATTTGGGGAAATTTTGGATAAGATGGTGCGCTATGATTTTCGCGATCGCTATGCAACCGCAGAAGAAACCCTGTTAGCATTCCAGAGTTTACCCGCGCCATTATTGGAGTCGGCGTCACCCCCCCAACCGTTAGTCCCTGAGTGTGAATTGCCGCCCCTAGTTGATCCCCAAGCGCCGACGGATCAGGAGAGTCAAAATTTAGCCGGTGATTCCGCCGAGACTAAGGCGTGGGAGGCGACACCAACGGAATCAACGCTGATTGAAGTCGAGGAGTCGAATAGCGAATCATCTTCGAGTCAAACCCAAGACACCGGACGCACCCAAACCTCTCAGCCTCATCTGGGACGAACTGATGCTACCGTATCCCTGAGCCAACCCCAGGACTTGGAACCCACCGCAACGGTGTCAACCGCCGCTAGAACCCACGGATTTCGGCAATGGTTGATGCAGCCCTGGACAATTGCCACGATCGCGATCGCGGTTAGTTCTATGGTTACCGTCACCCTGATTCTACTCCCCTCTCAATTGAATCATCAGTCTCAAATTGAGGATGTCCCCGCTGAAAGCCCCAGCCCAACTCCCACCCCCACTCCCACTCCCTCCCCAACCCCCGAACCCACGGCTGAATCCTTACTCGCCGAAGCCGAAGATTTACGACAAGCCGGAGAATACGAGAAAGCAATAGAAGTTTATGATCAGGCGATCGAACTCCAATCCGACTTAGCCCCTGCCTATTGGGGACGGTGCTACAGTCTTAATCAATTAGGACAACCCGAACAAGCCCTAGTCGCCTGTAATGACGCCCTCGCTTACCAATCCGATTATGCCGAAGCCTTAGTCAGCAAAGCCGATGCCCTACAGCAACAAAACCAGATCATCGACGCACTGCGACTTTATGAACGGGTAACTGAATACTATCCCGATTTTGCCAGAGGATGGATTCGCTATGGCATAGCCCTGCAAGGGGTGGGACGTTCCGCTGAGGCGGTTCAAGCGTTAGACAAAGCGATTGAACTGGATCGGAACTCCGCCGATGCTTGGGCAACTCGCGGTGAGGCGCTGATGGCATTAGGGCGCACCACGGAAGCGATTCCTTCTCTGGATAAAGCCCTGCAACTGGAACCGGATTATGAAAAAGCTGCCAACCTGCGTGAAAAGGCGAGGGAAAGACTAGGGCGTTAGGGCGATAAGTAAGGGATAGGGGAACCATGTAGAGACGTGCCATGGCACGTCTGGTAGAAGAAACTCAGGTAGATATAAAAAAGACATCAGATGTAGGGGCGGGTTTAGGGATAAGATGAATAGACCCACCTCAAACTGCACAACAAAACCCGCCCTGATCCCAACTTAAAATCAATGGCACGTTCCTTAAGCTCAGAACTAAAGTTCTGGCTAAAAGCTTAAACCCGTTAAAACGGGTTCAAAGTTTTATCTTACTTTAGTTTTACTGATCAGATTGACAGCGCCGCAGATAGAGTTGAGCAACAGTATCTCTAGGATTCATTTCCAAAACAACTTCAAAGTGTTGAGCGGCTTGTTGCATTTGTCGCTGATAGTAAAACAACACCCCCTGCTCAAACATTGTTTTCGTCGCTGACTTACTCTGTTTGATATGAGGCTCATCGCCATCAAAGACTTCAAAAACTGCCACAGCTTTTGATTTTCCCTTTACTTTTACCTGCTCAATGAAGCGAAGATTATACTCGGTGGGGTTTTGTAAACGTGCCAAGGTGTAATGGGTCATGAACAGCGATACTCCATAGTCTTTGGTTAGATTTTCCAGCCGGGAGGCTAAATTCACATGATCACTAATGACAGTAGTATCCATGCGGTATCGTCCGCCAACGGTTCCCAGCATTAAAGAACCTGTGTTGATGCCAATGCCAATTTTCAGGGGGAGATATCCCGAATTCACCCGATTTTCATTATACTTATCTAACCGTTGCAACATAGAAATTCCGGCGCAGAGGGCATCATCGGCACTGCCACTAAATAATGCCATAATTCCATCTCCCATATATTTATCAATAAATCCCTTATGTTCAATAATCGCCGGTTCCATCTGGTAAAGATAAGCGTTGATAAACTTGAAATTATCTTCAGGCGTCATGGTTTCAGACAGGGTGGTAAAATTCCGAATATCGGAAAATAAAACCGACATTTCCTGCTCCACTTCATCGCCTAATTGAATATCAATAATACTGTCTTTCTCTAAAAGCTGGAGAAATTGACGGGGGACAAAGCGAGATAAGGCTTCGTTGAGTTGAATCAGTTCCGCTTCGGCTTTTTGGCGCAAGTGCAGTTCCTGATAAACATCGCTAATATCTCGACCTTCGATAATTAGATATTCAACAATACCACGCTCATCAAGAATGGGTTTTATTGAGAAATCAATCGTTGCGGTGCGATTGTCAGCCCCAAAAATATCGATTTCATAGCGGATAAATTCACCACTAACCGCTTTTTCAAATGCTAATTTGACCTGAGCTTGGGTTTCGGGGGAAACTGTCCACCAGTAACAGTCCCACAATGGCTTACCCACTACGTCTTCTAACTGCAATCCGCTAAAATCTAAGGCGGTTTGGTTGGTTTCTAAGAGAATACCCTCAACCGAGAGCATTCCGGTAAACTGAAATGTCTGATTAAAAATTGCCCGAAACTTACGTTCACTCGCACTGAGTAACTGCACCGATTCCGCTAACTCCTGATTCAAACGCTGACATTGAATATTTTGTTCTGCCAGCTTTTTTGCCTGGAGATAACTGTTGACTGCTTCTACAACTGTTAATCTTAGGTCTTCAGTTTCCCAAGGCTTAGCAATATAACGATATAATTTTGCATACTTAATTGCCCGTCCCACGGCTTCTATATCAGCTTGTCCAGTCAGCATAATTTTGAGGGTTTTGGGAGAAAGGACATGAACGTGCTTTAACAACTCATCTCCCTTCATATCTGGCATAATATGGTCGGAAATAATTAAAGGGACTTCATAACCATCCTCTAACAATTCGTCAAGTAACTCTAATGCTTCTTCTCCCCCTTCAGCAATTTCAATGAGATATTCATTACTTATTGCCTCTTGAAGTTCTGTCCTGAGACTTTTGAGTATATTGGCTTCATCATCAACACAGATAATGACTGTTTTTTTTATCATTAATCATTGTTTTTATCATTAGTCATTGTTTATAGGATTCAAATCGGGCTAATCATGATTTTAAAATTATATTAATTCGGCTTCAGCCAAAGGTTTAAATGAGCAGCAATAGAGTCAGTTGGGCAAAGTAGATAAAAATATAACTCAGCCAAGTGATAGTTATCGATCATACTGTTCCTCTACTATTATAACCGGATCTAGGATGATTTTTTTGTCGTCAACATATAAAATAATGGGTTTGCTCATTTGTCCCTTGTTCTTCATCCTGAATGTAGATCGTGCGTTACCCTAAATTCGCTTAACAATAACTTTCAACAATTGACTTCTAATACTCCTGGCTGGTCGCCTATAGAGGATTCCATATTCATGCTAAGATTCAATAGGGATAAAAACACTGAATATCGTTCGACCGGGTTGACTTTCTACAGTCATACAACCCAAATGTTTATCAATGATTTTTTTGACAATATCAAGCCCTAATCCACTCCCTTCTCCAGCAGATTTAGTCGTGAAAAATGGCTCAAATATTTTCGATTTAATTTCTTCGGGTATGCCACAACCACTATCGGTAATACTAATTTTTGCTTGCTGGTTTTCTTGCGTGACATCAATCGTTAAGGAACCCCGGTTATCCATGGCTTGTAAGGCATTATGGATTAGATTTATCCACACCTGATTGAGTTCATCGGGATAACAGGATACAGGTGGAATTTCGGTGTAGTTTCGGATCACTTTAACTCCTTGTTTGAGTTGATTTTGATAGAGGGTTAAAACTGTTTCAATTCCCTCAGTAAGATTGACTGTTATCTTTTCTCCAGACTGGTCATAACGAGAATAGGTTTTCAGAGCAAATACTACTTTCGCGGCTCGTTCTGTGGAGGTATTAATTGTAGCGGTGCCTCGTTTGAGTTCGGAAAGTTTATACGCGATTTCTAAGATTTGCAAGCTGTCAGGTCTTTTTAGCAGAGGGATAAAGGGTTCAATCTCGTCAGAAATCCCCATAATCACTAGCCTCTCGGCAATACTATCAGCATCAGCAATGTCCAAGTTTTCCAATTCCCGTCTTAAGGCTCTCTTAAAATTCCGCTCTTCTTTCGTCGATAAAATTGATTGGTGTTGCAGTGAGCGTTGCAGTAAAGCCAGGAAAATAGCGGAGTCTTCTGTAGATAGGGATTGAAACAGTGTGGGTAAGTGATTTAAGGTTTGGTCTAGGAATTTGGCAATAGTTCCGGCAGAGGAACGAATGGCTCCTAGAGGCGTATTAATTTCATGGGCAACGCCTGCAATAAGTTGACCCAAAGCTGCCATTTTTTCTTTTTGGATGAGTTCATCTTGAGTTGTTTTGAGTTCTTCGAGGGCTTGGGCGAGTTCCTGGGTTCGTTCAGCAACCTGAGTTTCTAATGTGCGATTGTAGTCCGCTAAAAGCTTCTCGGCTTCTTTGCGTTTGGTAATGTCTTGAAAAGCAGCAATCGCATAAATAATTTTACCCTGTTCATCGAAGATAGGTGTTGTTGAAACTTCTAATGGAAGAATTTTATCGGGTTGATGTATTTTTAAATCATCAAGATAAACCGTTTTTCCTTGTAACGCATTAACAATAAGCTGTTCGGCATTTAAATAGGGTATAATTAAAATAGGAAATCCGAAAAACGAAAAAAATATGCCAGCCAAAAATTATTTGAAACCCGCTCAAAAAGAAAAATTACAAGTTGCTCTAAAAACCGAGAAAAATGCAGA
>NZ_JAVKEA010000162.1:0-6994 GCF_040221695.1 Coleofasciculus sp. E2-BRE-01
GTGGTAGGTGTTAGGTTTTTTAGCCTCCAACAGACACCCGACATCCGACATCCGACACCCGACATCCGACATCCGACACCCGACACCCGACACCCCACACCCTTGCTCAACCGAGCTTTTCACCTTAAGTTGACGCGGATGCACGTCAGTGCGCCCCTACAGAAGTCGGGGAGTTAATGCGCGTTTTTTCAGCACAGTTGGCGGAATAATTAAACGGTACGGTGAGTATTTATACTCAAAAATCCCGAAATCTACATAATTTAAAGGTTTCAACGTTCCATATCTGGCAATCAGCCATTAGAATAATGCAGTGAAACTTCGAGCCGGTGGGTGTTTCGGGCATTTTTCCCTGAAACTCCTGGTTCTGGGGGTCAAATACTGAACTCTAGACTAATGGGTTAGAGTAAGCGTTGACCTTTGATTCACGTAGAAATAAGGAGATTTATGATGAACAAGGGCGAATTAGTGGATAAAGTGGCGGAAAAGGCTGCTGTGACCAAAAAACAAGCGGATGCGGTGTTAACTGCGGCATTGGAATCAATTATGGAAGCTGTCTCTGAGGGCGATAAAGTCACCTTAGTTGGCTTTGGTTCCTTTGAATCGCGGGAACGCAAAGCCCGTGAGGGACGTAACCCCAAAACTGGCGATAAGATGGAAATTCCGGCGACGAAGGTTCCGGCGTTTTCTGCGGGTAAGCTGTTCAAGGAACAAGTTGCCCCTCCCAAGTAAGGGTTTAGTTAAACCTGATTGGTGAAGATAAGAGAGAATGTAGAGACGTAGCATGCTACGTCTCTACATTCGGCTGATTTTGAGGAGATGTGATCCTTGAAACGACCCATTCACGGGGGAAATCTAGCTTGGGCAGCGGCGCGGGCAGGTTGTTCCCCTTCCCTGATTCTGGATTTTTCGGCGAGTATCAATCCTTTGGGACCGCCAAAATCTGCGATCGCGGCGATTGAGTCTCATCTAGATGACTTAGTGGCTTACCCGGCACCGGATTACTACCCGTTACGGGTGGCTCTGAGTCAACTCCATCCCACGCTGAACCCTGACTGGATTCTACCGGGGAATGGCTCGGCTGAGTTGTTAACCTGGGCAGCCAGGGAACTCTCAGAACTGGAGGAAACGATTATTTTGACTCCAGCCTTTAGTGACTACCAACGAGCGCTGAGGGCGTTTAATGCCAGAATCAGGGCGTGTCTTTTATTCGGGGAAGATGAGGGAGTTGTCTCAACACTTAGTCAGGGCGGGTTTTGCCCAAAGGTTATTATCAATAGCCACAACAAAATCCCTAAACCCGCCCCTACATTAGGGCTTGTCTTTGGCAAACGTCAGGGTTTGCTGCTGAATAATCCCCATAATCCGACGGGTCAATTATTCGACCAAGCCAGCCTGCTGCCTTATTTGGAACAATTTGCCCTTGTGGTTGTTGATGAAGCCTTTATGGACTTTTTGCCACCGGATCAGCAGCAAAGCCTGATTCGGTGGGTGCAGGATTATCCCAATCTGGTCATTTTGCGATCGCTAACTAAATTCTACAGCCTTCCTGGACTCCGTTTAGGTTATGCGATCGCTCATCCTGAACGGTTACAACGCTGGCAACAGTGGCGTGATCCTTGGTCTGTAAACGTCCTGGCTGTGGCGGCTGCTATTGCTGTGGTACAGGATCAGGCATTTCAACACCAAACTTGGGACTGGCTACCCGCCGCGCGATCGCATCTGTTTCAAGGGTTATCATCGTTACCAGGGTTCCATCCCTATCCCAGCGCGGCTAACTTTCTACTGGTACAGTCAGAACACTCCTGTTCCCAACTGCAGGAACACCTACTCAAGCACCATCGTATTCTAATTCGGGATTGCTTGAGCTTTCCGGAATTAGGCGATGGTTATTTTCGAGTCGCGATTCGGACTCAATCTGATAATCAATGTTTATTAGATGCTTTGAAAGATGTTATGAGTTAGGATTTATGAATCGGAATTATATTTTTTTAACGCAGAGGTACGCAGAGGTTAGCGCAGAGGTACGCAGAGGAATTGGGAGTATTGGGGTAAAAAGTTTATAGAATTGGAGAAATAATCGGGAACGATACGACAAATGACAAATGACAAATGACAAAAGATTATGACCTTATTGTAATTGGTAATAGCAGGGCTGGCGCTTATGCTGCCTTGGCTGCGACTCAATTAAAGGCTCGTGTTGCCTTGATTGAACTAGAAAACCTCCAGAGCAACTGGTTAGGTCAAGAAGCGCTTTACAATCAGGCATTGATGCAGGTGGGGCGAGTTCTTCAGCAAGTACGGAAAGCACCGAAATTTGGAATTAATCCGGCTAGAAATTACTCAATTCCCGATACGGCTGAGTTAAAAAAACAGTTAGTTAAACAATCAGGGGAAGTATATAGAGACGAGCAATGGCAAGTCGGGGAAGCAGAGAAAGAGGATACTATAACGTATCTGAGTCCTCTTGAGTCAACCGCCCACTTACCTACTGTAGAAATTCCTGACGCAATGGCATGGGCAGAGATGGTGGTTTCTACCTGTTCTGAAGCGACTTCTCCCGCAATTTTGGCATCCTTCGGTGTAGATATAATTTCTGGCAATGGAGAGTTTTGTCGCTTACCTCACCTGGGCTTTGTTATCAATAATCGGCGCTTGCGAGCAAGGGCGTATCTGATTGCAACGGAATCTTGCCCAGAAATTCCTGATATTGATGGGCTAGATACAATAAGTTACTGTACTCCAAGAAATATTTGGCAGCATATAGCAACCTATCAGGGTACATCTAGAGGCAAAATTATCGAGACGGGTTTGACTGATACCGTTCCTCAAGAAACCGATAAAGTAACGAAACCTAGTCCTCAAGGAAAACCGGAGAACCTAGAAGAAACTATTCCATTTCAGTTACAGAAAAATTGGTTAGTTGTTGGTAGCACTCCCAATGCTATCGAACTCGCTCAAACATTAGCGCGGCTGGATTGCCAGGTGACACTGGCGGTGAGTGAAGCCCTTATTTTTCCCCAAGAAGACTCAGAGGCGTCGCGTCTGGTGCAAGCGCAATTAGAAGCCGAAGGAATTCATGTTTTGACTCAAAGTCCGGTGACTCAGGTAAAGTGGATTGAGGGAAAAAAATGGGTGCAAGTGGGAAATCGAGCAATTGAAACTGATGAAATTTTGTTGGCGACGGGTCAAACGCCTAATATTGAATCGTTAAATTTAGCAGGGGTTGGGGTTAAGTTTTCCCAAAAGGGGTTGAAACTTAACCAAAAACTGCAAACTACTAATCCCCGTATCTATGCTTGTGGTGATGTGATTGGCGGTTATCAATTTGAGCATATTGCCGAATACGAAGCCAGTATTGCGATAAAAAATGCTTTGTTTTTTCCGCGATGGACTGTGGATTATCAGGGACTTCCTTGGGCAATTTTTACTGATCCAATCTTAGCACGGGTGGGGTTAACGGAAGTGCAAGCCAGACGGCGTTATGGCAAGAATGTTTGGGTGGTGCGACAGTATTTCAAGACTTTGGATAAGGCGCAGATTTTAGGGGAAACGACGGGATTTTGTAAACTGGTGCTGCGTCAGAATGGGACAATTTTAGGTGGATTAATCGTGGGAGCAAATGCTGATGAATTAATTGGTGCGATCGCGCTACTAATTCGCCATAAAATTAAAGTGGGTTCACTGGCTAAAATGCCGCAAGCTTCGCCTACAATGTCAGAGATTCTTTATAAAACGGCGCAGGAGTGGCAACGTCAACGGTTAGAGGGTAATAAGATGTTACAAAATCTACTGGAAGGCTTTTTTAACTGGCGACGGAAGTGGTGAGTTGATGCAGACGAATGTAGCATCGCTCATAAGTATGGCATCATCTTGCTCAGGGACAATGTACCCTTGCTCCCCCAGCTTCCCCAGCTTCCCCAGCTTCCCCAGCTTCCCCATCTCCCCCTCACCTCACCACTTATTCAGCAGCCCCTACAATAGTGGGTTTTTACGCTCTGCCTTAAAATGTAACCACGCTGCGGATGGATTCGCCTTGGTGCATTAAATCAAACCCTTCATTTATTTTTTCCAAGGGCATGACATGGGTAATTAAATCATCAATATTAATCTTACCCTCCATATACCAATCCACAATTTTTGGAACATCAGTGCGTCCCTTTGCGCCACCAAAAGCTGTTCCTTTCCAAACCCGTCCAGTTACTAATTGAAAGGGACGAGTACTAATTTCTTGTCCGGCGGCAGCTACTCCAATAATCACACTCACGCCCCATCCTTTATGACAACATTCCAAGGCTTGGCGCATCACATTAACATTACCAATGCACTCAAAACTATAATCGGCTCCACCTTTAGTTAACTCCACTAAATAAGGAACTAAATCTCCCTCGACTTCACGGGGATTAACAAAATCCGTCATGCCAAATTTTTCTGCCAATTCCCGTTTATCTGGATTAATATCAACGCCAACAATTTGACTCGCGCCTACCATTCGCGCCCCTTGGATCACATTTAAGCCAATCCCACCGAGTCCAAATACCACAACTCTGGAACCGGGTTCAACTTTGGCGGTATTAATCACCGCACCAATTCCCGTGGTTACGCCGCAGCCAATATAACAAACCTTCTCAAAGGGCGCATCTTCGCGAATTTTCGCCACGGCAATTTCTGGTAATACGGTATAGTTGGCAAAGGTAGAGGTTCCCATGTAGTGATGCAGCATTTTGCCATTACTTGAGAACCGACTTGTGCCATCGGGCATGACACCTCGTCCCTGAGTTGCCCGAATCGCCTGACAGAGATTGGTTTTGAAACTTAAGCAATACTCACAGTTCCGACATTCGGGTGTGTAGAGTGGAATCACATGATCGCCGGGTTTAACGCTTTTTACCCCGTTTCCAACCTCGACGACTACACCAGCACCTTCATGTCCTAAGATAGCAGGAAATAGTCCTTCTGGGTCTTTACCAGAGAGGGTATAGGCGTCGGTATGACAAATCCCTGTTGCTTTAATTTCGACCAGTACCTCCCCAGCTTTGGGTCCTTCTAGCTGCACAGTTTCAATGGTTAATGGTTTCCCAGCTTCGTAGGCGACGGCTGCTTTAACGTCCACGTTTTCCCTCCTGCTTTTTCCACTATCGTTTATTTAGCATAATCTGCGAGAAGCCTCACGGTCTAATCTTTGATTGACCGTGAGATGAATCGCCAGTTTATTATTGACAACTTGCTTTTTGCAAGCTATTATTAAGGATAAATTGTTTTTGTATTTGATTTACAAAGAAACCCAGCATCTCAGCTAAGCATCTCAGCTAAGGCGATTGAAATCGCAGCTACACAAACATAGGCGAAGCCTTCCCGAAGGGTAGTCCGCCTGCGCGGACTGGGTTATATAGCACTACGCAGACACGTTAGGACATCAGTTAATCCCAGTAATGACCTGATAACAGGCAAAAGGGAAATACAAACGGGTATCCTGATATAACTATACTAACCCCAACCCAGGGCAATAATTTCAGTAAAAACGATATCTAAATTATAAATTCTGCACAAAACAAATTGGTTGACAAATGACTAATGACCAATGATCAATGACAAACCCAGTTATTCTCGTTCACGGTATTTTTCGCACCTCATCAGTTTTCCGCAAACTCTCTCCCTACCTCAAAAAACAAGGTTTTTCCGTTTATACCCTTGACCTAAAACCAAATAACGCCACATTGGGTTTAGACCAAATGGCAGCCCAATTAGCTAATTTTATCAACCAAACATTCCCTCTCAACCAACCCATTGATTTAGTCGGTTTAAGTATGGGAGGACTCGTCACCCGCTATTATGTCCAGCGATTAGGTGGAATTGACCGAGTGCAGCGTTACATTACCATTTCCGCCCCCCATCACGGCACATGGTTAGCCTACCTATTGAACCGTCGCGCCTGCACGCAAATGCGCCCAGGAAATCCTTTGCTAGAGGATTTAAACCGAGATGTTCAGATGTTAGAACGCCTCAATTTTACATCAATTTGGACACCCTGGGATTTTATTATTATTCCGGGTAATAGTTCACGAATGCCCGTGGGTCAAGATGTGAAAGTTCCCGTTTTAGCCCATGCTTGTATGGTGATTAATCCACACAGTATGCAAGCAGTAGCTTCGGCTTTATCCGAACCCTTTTATCAAATTAAGGCAAATTAGGTCTATAGTTCGTAGTCAGGGCTTTAGCCCTATTTTAAGGATAGGTGTCACCTCAAAACGTTAGCGATCGCCAATCGCCGTTAACTCGTGACTGCCGAAAATTGCCTCTGGATGAGCATAAAATTTAAACTCCATTAAATTATAAAAGGGGTCTTGTAAGAAAAAGGTGCGGTGTTCGGTCACATCACCTGGAAAGCGTCGCTTCGGTTGCTGATAGAATTGAAGCTGCTGCTGTTGGGCGCGATCGCATAAGGCTTGCCAGTCAGCTTCAGCGGTAAAAATCAAGCCAAAGTGACGCGGATAAATTCCTCGTTGTGGCGTTAAGGGTTCATCAGTGAGATGGGCTACCAGTTGATGCCCATAGAGGTTTAAAATCACCGCTTGACGGGTTTCTCGCCCAATGTCACAGCCGAGTCCTCTGCCATAATAGTCTTTGGTTTGCTCAATATCGCTAACGGGAAATGCCAAATGGAAGAGAATGGGATTCATCGCTACTACTTGAAGTTTTTCCTAATCCTATAATCACCCTAAACAGTTATTCATCGATCGCATACCCGAAACTGTCGCCTACGATACACCCGGCAACGTCCTCTTAACCCTTAAGATACGCCATGGTGGGGTCAGGGCGGGTTTGGAACAAAGGTTATCATCAATAGCTTGCGCCAAGTCCCTAAACCATTGGTGTCAACTTAAGGTGAAAGCTCGGTTGAGCAAGGGTGTCGGGTGTCGGGTGTCGGGTGTCGGGTGTCGGGTGTCAGGATGGAATTGTCTGTTGGAGGCGAAAAAACCTCACACCTACCACCATT